>CAZAJW010000234.1:0-60813 GCA_964485485.1 uncultured Atribacterota bacterium
TATCCTCAGAAACTTCCAAGACTTGGCCTCTTCTTTTTTCTCCGTCTGATAATTCTATTTCTACTAATTCATCATATTTAACATTTACAATTTTATTTACAATGATTAGAGGGCCATTTACTTCTGTAATAGTTGAATATTCTTTTATCATAATTATTCATCCTTTCCTACTTTATCGGATGCGAGGGATTTAATTTCTCTTTCTATTTCATTTTTTATTTTTTGGAATTCATCTAAATTATCTTCAGGTATAAATTTGGATCTTATAATCTTATTGCGTACTGACAATTGATTTAATTGTTCATTAGAAATATCTTCTTCTGTAATAGCTTTTTTCGCTTTTTTGTGAAATAAAATAATTAACTCTAGCATTAAATACTGCTTTTTCATAGAAGTATAGGTATCAATCTCGTCAAAAGCGTTTTGATGTAAGAAATCTTCTCTGATTGAACGAGCAGTGTCCAAAGTCAAACGTTCAATTTTAGATAATGCATCAATACCCACTAGCCGAACTGTTTCCTCTAATTCCGATTCTTCCTGGAGAATACTCATTGATACAATCCTGGTATTAATGAAATCTTTGTTGATTTCATCTTTAAAAAAATTGCTTAATTGATCCAGATACAAAGAATAGCTCTTTAACCAATCGATTGCAGGAAAATGTCTTTTATAGGCTAATTTATCTTGCAAACTCCAGTACACTTGAACAGTACGCAGAGTATTCTGGGTTACCGGTTCAGACAAATCTCCACCAGGTGGAGATACAGCCCCGATTACGCTAATGGTTGCTTCTTGTTTTTTAGAGGATAAACATTTTACTCTACCTGATCTTTCATAGAAGCTAGCAATTTTTGTCCCTAGATATGCAGGATATCCCTCTTCGCCGGGCATTTCTTCCAATCTACCAGATATTTCTCGCATTGCCTCGGCCCATCTTGAGGTTGAGTCAGCCATTAGAGCAACATTATATCCCATATCTCGATAATATTCTGCGATTGTTATTCCTGTATAGACAGATGCTTCCCTCGCAGCTACAGGCATATTAGAAGTATTAGCAATTAACACAGTTCTTTCCATTAATGGCTTTCCTGAATTTGGATCAATTAATTCAGGAAATTCAAGTAAAACGTCTGTCATCTCATTACCTCTTTCCCCGCATCCAATAAAAACAATGATTTCTGCATTACACCATTTTGAAAGTTGATGCTGTACTACGGTTTTACCACTACCGAAAGGTCCGGGAATACAGGCTGTACCACCTTTTGCAATAGTAAAAAATGTGTCAATTACTCTTTGTCCTGTAATTAAAGGTTCGTTAGGAGGCATTTTTTCTTGATATGGCCGCATTTTTCTGACTGGCCATTTTTGTAACATTTGAACCTCATGAACCTTACCGGATTTATCTTTAATTTTAGCAATCGTGTCAGTAACCTTAAAACTTCCTTCGTTAATGCTTTCTATTGTTCCCTGAAGTCCAATGGGAACCATCACACGATGTTCTACAATGGAGGTTTCTTGAACCATTCCTAACCAGTCACCAGAACTAACTTCTTCACCCTTTTTTTTAGATGCTTTAAAGTCCCATTTTTTTGTTTTATTTAAACTTTCAGCTTCTACTCCTCTAGCGATAAAAGCACCTTCATTTTTAAATATTATATCTAAAGGTCTTTGAATTCCGTCATAAATTGATTTAATCAGACCGGGTCCCAATTCCACACTTAGTGGTAAATCGGTAGTGTAAACAGGTTCCCCTGGTCCAATACCAGAAGTTTCTTCATAAACCTGAATAGTGGCTCTATCTTCGTTTAATTCGATTATCTCACCAATAAGTTTATTTTCACTAACTTTTACCACGTCATACATTTTGGCCCCTCTTAATCCATCTGCAATTACGACCGGTCCTGAAACCTTAACAATCTTGCCTGTGTTTTGTTGCATATTATCCCTCTTTTCTAAACAAAATATCTGTACCCACCGCTTTTTCAACATTTTTTCTTAAAATGTCTAAACTAAGAGTAGTTTCTTTCGTACGATTAGGAAGTATACAAATAGTCATTGTTGATAGTTTTTGATATTCTTCAATTTTTTCAAATATTGTTTGAGCAATATCGTTAGTAATAAAAGTAATTGAATAATTATTTTTATCGCAATACTTTAATGCTTTTATCGCTCCTTCGGGATCAGTTACTGGAAATAATTGTAATCCAATTAAGTTAAAACCAATAATAACTTCTTTCTCTCCGATTAGCGCTATATTAGACATAACTATTCCTTATATTTTTTCTAATGATATCTTTTGGCAATAAATATCTTTTGCCGTTTAATATCATTCGAATATTTTTTATATCATTTTCTTTAGCATAATAATATGCAATAACACTTTCCAATCCAAAAGAAGTGTACCTGCCAATTTTTAACAAATTTAATAAAAAATTGTCACTAAGGCGTTCAATTTCCAGCAAGGATTTGTTTTCCTGCCAATGTTTAATCCCCTCTTCCACAAGGGAAGAATAGTCAGTTTTTTCAAAATAGTTTGGCCATGAATGGACAGAGTTTTCATAAATATCTATTATCTTTTGCGGAGAAAAGTTACCATATTTTATTAATATTTCAGATAAATTTGCTTTCTTAATATGTCTAACTTTACATCTGCAGGCAATCAAGATATTCAATAAATCAATTTCCGTTTTATAAAAATAGAATAAAAAAGGTTGATTGATATCTTCCAAATTATTAAATATTATTTCGTAATATGCATTATCTAAGGAAATTTCCATTAACTGTAAATCTTCGTATTTCATATACAATTCCTCAGACTGTTTAATAAATCGTTCAATTAGAATAGGTACTGACTGATATTTTCCATCAAAAACGGCAGCCCTTAATATATCTTGACTTATGTTTCCGATTTCATAGATTGGAGCTTTTTCCTTTTTGTCGAGGATTTTTGTCTTTAATAGAACCTTAAGGTTGTGAAAGTCATATTTCCAATTAAATAACTTAAATAAATATGGATAAGGAGATATTTCTGCAATTAATTTAATAGTCTTTTTTAAAATATTTACTAAATGATTGTCAATTGCCACGGGTTCAGTATTTTCAAAAATATATTCATTAAGATTACTTTCTGAAAAAACTTTTATGGCATTTTCCAGGTCTTGCGATTCAATCAATTTATCCAATATTTCTTGATTCAGTAAATTTTTTTCTAATTCTCTGACTCTGGCACATGCATAGCCATAATCTTCCTGTGTATTTGTGCTCTCGTTGATGTATTTAAGCATTCAAATCCTCATTCTTTTGAAATAAAAACTGATTTAATTTTGTTTCAATATCTTCCTTGATTTTTTCAAGAATGACCTCGATAGAAGCATTTTTCCTGATCTCATTTGTCCCGATAATAATACCGCCCTTGATAGGCATTGTTTTTTTGGATAGTTTCAAGTTACCCTTTTTCCCTTTGGACTTTAATTTATTATTAATGTCGTTAATAAAATTCTGATTTATTTCTTTACGCTCATTATTTCCAACATAAAGGGTTTCTTCTCCATTTTCTACATTTTCAAGAATAAGTTTTTCCATAAAATCAGCATATTTTTTGTTATCTAAATTTTTAATCTTATTTTCAGCTTCCTTGAATATTTCTTCAATAATAGCTTGTTTTTCAGAAAGGACTTCTTTATTGGCTGCTAATCTGGCTTCTGTGATTATATTCTTTTCTTTTAGTTCTGCTTCTTGTTCATATCGTTCAATTATGTTGTTTTTTATGGAGTTAAGATCTTTCTGTCTGTCATCTCTGATTTTCTTAATATTTTCATTGGCTTCTTTTATAATTCTATCCTTCTCATGCAGGGCATCTTCAAGAATTTTATCTTTAATATCTTTTATCGGCATTGGAAAAACTCCTATTATAATAATTAAATAACAACACCATTTAACAACAATATTGAACCCAATAAGGCTAACACTGCGTAGGTTTCAACCATTGCAGGCATAACAACTGCTTTTCCTGTTTCTTCTGGCCTTCTTGAAATAAGACCAATGGAACCTGCTGAAGTTTTACCTTGATAAATCCCTGAAAAAAAACCAGTAATTGCAATAGGAAGACAAGCATTTAATATTTGCAACCCCTGGTCAATTGTCAGCTCAACTGGTGCTCCTGAAAATATTCCTATTCTGGTTAAAACTAAAAATCCTACCAGTAATCCATAGATACCCTGTGTCCCAGGTAATGCCTGCAATAATAATACCAAGCCAAACTTACTTGGATCTTCAGTCATAATTCCTGTACCGGTTGTTCCTGCAATACCAACTCCTATTGCAGAACCAGATCCGGCTAATCCTATCGATAAAGCCGCTCCCAAATAAGCAAGAACAATACCATCTGTCATGAATCAAATCCCCCTTTTCTATCTTTTTCTAAATTTATTTCATTAAATAGCGCACCCGCTTATTTAACCATCACCAGCTTCAAAGAAGGTGGTTTTGTTGTTAAATAAACTCATCTAAAAAGATTTTTTTTATTGTATTTTTTCCTCTACTTTAGTATATATTGTCTTGAGATTAAACGGTTTAAAGGCAACTCCTCCAGCTTGATAAAATTTTGTGAAAAATTCTACATATTGTAGTCTGGCATCATGAATAAAAGCGCTTAATCCACTAATTAATAAGTTAAAAACATGTCCAATAAACAATATGATTAAAGTCAAAAATATTCCTATATAGGGCACATTAGCCATCGTGGCAAGCATATTAAACATGGTGGCAATTATACCTGTGGCTAAACCTAGTGCGAACAATCTAGAATAGGAAAGAACATCACTGAAATATCCTGTAATATTATATAAAGATAGTATCCCGCTACCAATTCTCATTATAATATTCTTGTTTGTCCTTCCTTGGGTAAAGATGAGTGTAAGGACACCAATTATCAATAGAAACCATGCTATTTTACCAAAAATCGGGGCTAGCATTCCTTGCACTAAAAGCAAAATAATGCCTGTTAATAAAATTAACCATGATATTTGATCCATAAGCCCATCTATTAATCTATCTTTTTTTAGATTATCTAAGAATTTTAAAATAATTCCCATATAAACTTGTATGACCCCCAAAGAAAGACTAAAAATCAAAAGCGGAATAGGATTGTCTGTTGGGTCAAATAAGGAAACTTTCTGAACCAAGAAATATCTTATATTATCAAATATAGGTGGCAAATAACTTAAAATATCTCCAAACCAGCTACCAACGACTATTCCTCCAAATATTCCGGCAATTCCGCAATAATAAAGCAATCTGAAGAACTTTCTAGCACTACCTTCCAAACCCAATTTATTAATGGCAAGATAGCATAAAATAGCCATAACAGCACCATAACCAACATCGGAGAGACAGAATCCAAAAAAGATAAAATAGAATATTGAAAGAATTGGAGTCGGATCCATCTCAAAATAATTTGGAAGACTATAAAGCTCAGTTATTACTTCAAAGGGCTTAACAAATTTGTGATTGTCTAAAGAAACAGGAACCTGGTCATCTTTATTTGGTTCAGAAAAATAGGCTTCATAAGCCTTGAAATGTTCTTTTAATCTACTCTGTAGTCTAGAAATATCTTTTTCACGTATCCAACCTTTTATTACAAAGGATTGTTCACTTTTTTTCAGATATTCTGAAACCTCTTCTTTTTCTTTGTTAATCGATAAGAAATCATAAATTTTGTAGATTGATTGATTATTTTTAAAAATATCTTTTAACTCTAATTCAATTTTTTTTCTTCTTTTGCTAATATCACTTAATTCTTTTGAAATTTCTTTTAATATTTGAATTGGAGATCCAGAAAAATTATAATTATATTTATAAATTTCAAAGTGGTATTTCTGAGCAATTCGCTGTATTTCCTCAATATTTTCTTTTACACTAATAACAATAATATTAGATTTGTTTTTTTCTTCTTTTATAGTTTGGATAACATTTAATTTACTATGTTGTTTTACTTCATTGAAAAAACTATCCAGATTGTTTTTAGCTATTGAACCCAAGAGATATCTGACATATTTTGACTGATTAATTGTGCTTAAATCAAGTTCTAACTCTTTCCAATCCTTGAGTTCCAGTTCGATAGCCTTTAACTTATTTTCCTGTAGCTTAAGATTATTAAGCTCATTATCAAAATCTTTACATTGCTGATATAATTCGTTATATTCCAATTGCTGTGATAATTCAACTAGCTTAGTATAATCTAATGTTTCTTTTGAAGAAAACAATGATTTTAATCCATTATTTTTTTCTTCTTGGTAATTAGAAAGAAGATCAATGCAAAATTTAACCTTGTTTAGTTCTGCGGATATATTAGCATCAAGATTCTCTTCAATATTTTCCCAATCATGAAATACAGTTTTTTTGCTGATATGTATAATTTCAACAGAACCTAATTTTTGCAATTCCTCTAGCAACTGTTCTTTTATTGATAAGTGTGCAAAAATATGGAATTTATTTACTTTAGATATTGCCATTTTAATTCACCAAATTATCTAATATCATTTCAATTGCCTGATTGCATTTCTTTTTAAAATCATTTCTAAGTCTTTCTTTTTCATTTTTGCTATTTTCAAGAATTTCTTTTGCTTTTTGTTGAGCTTTTTTTGTTCGGTCTTCTATCATGTCCTGACCCTTTTGATTCCATTCCTTGATTGCATTGTTTTTAATCTTTTCTTGTTTATCCTTTTCCTCTTGAACCATTCTTTGGCCTTCTTTTTTTGCATCTTCAATCATTTTTACTGCTTCATGTTCAGTATCTTTTAATTCTTTTATGATTTTTTTTAACATATTAATCTACTCCCAAAAAGGACTAATTTAATAATTTATAAATACAGTATTATTATTCAATAAATATCGCACCCGCAGAGCGGGTGGTTTCAAAGACCTCTGAAAGAGGTTTAATTTTTTACCACATTAGAAGGAGGTTGTTTATGGTTAAATAAAAAAAATATATTAAATAAAACAATACACTTTAGAAAAAATATCATAAATAACTATTTAAGTCAATTTTACAATTGTATCAATAAAGATATTATTATTGAAATTTAAATACCTTGAATTTAGGTTAGTTCTAACCAATATTTAATGTTTGTCAATTATTAATATGAGCTATTATTCTTTTTAAAATAAAATCCATATAGGTATCTAAAATGTTTCTTTAAACTAAAAAAGTAAATATCGCACCCGCAGAGTGAGTGGCTTTAATATTTCTTCAGCAATACAACTTCCAACTTAGGACTTCAGATAAAAAATGTATCTAGCTTATATTAATCTTTTTATGGTAAATCCATTTATTTAACTATTATTACCTTCTTAGAAGGTAGTTTTCCATGGGTTAAATAAAATAAATAAAATTATTTTAGTTAATCAGATTTTAATTGTTTTACAATGTCAAGATACATTTGTAACCTTTTTTTGGCACCTTCAATAATACCATATTTTTCTTCTTTTATTCTTTGTGTTAAATTATGCAACTTTACTTTGCTGACCCTATAGTCATACTTTTTTACAACTTTGGTGATTGCTAACTCAAGACCATACTTCAGTAAATCCATATTGGGGATTGCATCAATAATTTGTCTTTTAATTGCTCTCTGTCCAGAAAGATAAGGCATTAAGAATTGGGGTAAATCCGTTAGTAATCTTCCCTGGGTAAAAATACCGAGAGTCATATCGGCAGTATTTTCTCTTATGGGGTTTATTAAAGCATAAACATGTTCATTATTTAATCCGATTAAATCAGCATCTAAGAACAACAATATATCAGAGTCAGTTTTTTCAAATCCTCTTTTAATTGCCCCTCCCTTGCCAATATTTTCTTTCATCTGATAAACATCTACATTTAATCCACGTGCAATAGCTACCGTATCGTCAGTTGAACCATCACTTACTACAATGATATCATTAATTTCGGGAACATTTTTTACTGTTTTGATTACATCTGCAATAGTAATTTCCTCATTGTAAGCAGGTATAATAACTGATATTTTCATCTATTCACCTTTTTTGGGAGTATTTTTTAGTTTTTTCTTTCGTTTTTTTATTTATTCTTTAGCTATAATATTCCTTAAGCAATAGTACTTCCAACTTTGGACCTCAGGCAAAAAATTGTATCTAGCTTATCTCAATCTTTTTATGGAAAATTAAAGCTAATCAAGATGAAGATTATTAATATTATTTTTAGAAATATACCTAGCCTCTTCTATCAACTTAGTCACGGATTCTTCTTTGTTGTACCGGCCAATTAATTGACCTTTTTTATAAAGCATAGCTTCTTGGTTATTGAAGGCAATTCCGATATCGGCAGATTTCGCCTCACCGGGACCGTTTACAACACAACCCATAATTGCAATAGTAAGGGGCTGACGGATATCACATAAACTACTTTCTATTTGTTTACCAATATCATGAATGTTAACCTTACATCTTCCACAGGTAGGACATGAAATAATATTAATACCTCTTTTTCTGATTGCTAGTGAACGTAAAATATCATGTCCCACTAAAACTTCCTGAATAGGATTACCGGATAAAGACACTCTTATGGTATCACCAATTCCTTTAAACAATAATACACCAATTCCTATCGCAGATTTTGTAATACCCTTTCTATCAAAACCAGCTTCTGTGATACCAATATGCAAAGGATAGTCAGTTTTTTCAGCAATGATTTGATTTGCTTTGATGGTATCTATAACATCGCTAGATTTAATGGATAGAATAATGTTATTATAATTAATTTTTTGTAAAAAAGAAATCAAACGATCTGTTTCTTCAACCATTGCTTTAAAATTTGGTTTATCGTACTTTTCCATAATGCTCTTGTCAAGTGAACCCGAATTTACCCCAAAACGAATCATAATATTCTTTTTCCGGGCTTCTTCGATGATATGAATTATTTGTGATTCTTTCTTTATATTACCCGGATTAATTCTTATACCCTCAACATTATTTTTTATTGCTTCTAAGGCTATATTGGAGTTAAAATGGATATCAGCCATAATAGGAATGTGGGTTTTTTCTTTGATAATTGGAATAAAACGACAAGAATCAATATCGGGAATAGCAATCCGAACCAAATCACATCCAGCTGATTCTAATTGTTTAATTTGTTTGATAGTTGTGCTAGTATCTTTAATATTGCAATTGGTCATGGATTGTACAGAAACAGGGTGCTTGCCACCAATTTTTAATCTACCAATTTGCACAATTTTACTTTTTCTTCTATTAATATTCTCAGACATTATTTAATCCTAATTATTATTTTAATCCTAATTATTATTTTGTAAAAATTCTTAAAATATCTTGATAGGTTGCAATAAGGAAAATCATAACAACCAATGCAAGACCGATAATATAAATAAAATTAACATGCTCAGGTTCAAGAGGTTTGCCCCTGATTTTTTCGATTACTAACAAAACAATTTGTCCACCATCCAATATTGGTATGGGGAAGAGATTGATAATTCCTAAAAAAATATTTATTACTGCTGTAAAAAATAACAAGTTTAAAAAGCCAACCTGTGCTGCTTCTCCAGCCATTTGAGCAATTCCTAACGGGCCAGCGAGTTCGATAGGCATTTTTCCTGTAAACATTTCCAAAAATCCTTTTCCAATTAAACGGATTATTTCACCAATCATTTCTATAGACTTGCTGACAGACTGAAATAATGTTAGTTTTTTTATATTAACCTCAAGGGTAATACCTATTATAGCCCTTTCGTATTCGGGATTGTATTCTGGAACAACTTTAGTATTGAAAAAATCATTATTTCGCATAAGGCGTATTGTAATCGTTTCATCTTTTTTTTGATTAATAATTTCCGAAATATCTTCAGCATTTTCAATTATGGTTGAATCGATAGATACTATTTTATCACCACTTAGAATGCCAGCTTTTGCTGCAGGACTTTCATCAGCAACATTACCAATAGTGTTTGATATTTGGGCTATTCCAGAAAAGTAGAAAACAATTATTAACAATAATATTGCCAAAATAATATTCATGATGGGGCCATTTACTATTACAGATACTCTGACAAAAAATGATTTCTTGTCGAATCTTTGCTTTTCAGGAACATATTCTTCTGTCGATATCTCTTTGTTTTCATGATTTTCGTTATGTTCCATTTCCCCAGCCATCTTAACATATCCACCAAATGGAAATAAGCATAATATATACTCTGTTCCTTTCCAGAAAAAACCGGCAATTTTTGGTCCGAAACCTAATGAGAAGCGAAAAACTTTTATTCCTGATAGTTTTGCTGTTATGAAATGACCGAATTCATGAAAAAGGATAGCTATGCCCAAAACAAAAATAAAGGCCAATATAGTCAACAATTTATATTTCTCCTCTTAAATAATGATTTGTTTATTACTTATTTATCAATCTTTCAATTCTTCTTATTTTCGGTGCAAAATTGGCTTGTAAGCTTTCTGGTTTCCCGATCCTGACAGATAATATCTTGTATGCTAGGATTTGCTTTATTTTTATGTTCATTCATTACTCTTGATACAATATTTATAATTTCTTTAAATTTTAATCCTTGATTTAAAAATGCATTAACTGCAATTTCGTTTGCTGCATTTAATGCTGCAGGAAAAGTGCCTCCCTGCCTAATTGCTTCATAGCAAAGATCAACACTGGGAAATCTTTTAGAGTCAAGCTTTTTAAAAGTTAGCTGACCTATTTTCGCCAAATTAAGTCTAGATAGGTTACTTTTAACTCTTTTTGGATAATGTAAAGCAAAATGGATAGGAATACGCATATCATGATTACTTAGTTGAGCAATCATACTACCATCTTCATATTGGACTAGGGCATGAATATAACTCTGAGGGTGAACTAATATTTCAATTTTGTTGATAGGAATATTAAAAAGCCAATAAGCTTCAATAACTTCAAGGCCTTTGTTCATTAAAGTTGCTGAATCAATTGTTACCTTATTACCCATTTGCCAATTGGGATGATTTAGAGCTTCCTCTACTGAGACATTATCCATAGCAGTTTCTTTTAAATTATAAAATGGACCACCTGAGGCAGTAATAATAATTTTTTCGATGTTATCATAAAATTGAGGCTGAATACACTGTAATATTCCACTATGTTCGCTGTCAATAGGAATTATCTTTATGTCATTTCTGTTTGCTTCTTCCATTAGTATTTCTCCGGCAGAAACTACTATCTCTTTGTTTGCCAGACAAATCTCTTTTTTGGCATTAATTGCTTCGATTACAGGCTTTAAAGCATTCATACCAGCAGTTGCAACAACTACCTTGTCAATTTCTTTTATGGTAGATATTTTACTAAGCCCATAGTCCCCATAAAGTATATTGCAATTATTTTTATTTGCTAATTTATTTTTTAATTCCCTAGCTAGCCTCTCATCTTTTACTACGACATATTTAGGATTAAATTGATTAATTTGTGTTTTTAACAAATCAACATTTTTCCAGGCAGATAAAGCAATGATTTCAAAACTTTCTGGTTCATTTTTAATTACCTCTAAGGTTTGTTTCCCTACAGAACCAGTGGATCCTAATATTGTTATACATTTTTTCATGAGAATAATTTTTACTCCATTTTTTTAACAAAATAATGTTAACTAAGATAATTTAGACAAAAATATAAAACCGGTACTGAGAATAAAAGACTATCCATACAATCCAATACTCCACCATGACCAGGTATTAATTTACCAGAGTCTTTAAAATCGAAATTTCTTTTAATTATTGATTCAAATAAATCACCCGCTTGACCACAAATAGCAGAAATAAAACCTAGCGTGAAGAGCATTAATGGATGCAAGGGCAGTAAAAAATAAAAGGCTATTCCACAGATAGAGCCACCCAAAATCCCGCCGATAGAACCCTCCAATGTTTTGTTAGGACTAATTCTTGGAAAAATATGTTTTTTGCCAAAGTTAATACCCACAATATATGCCATTGTATCACTCATCCAGGTTGTGAATAAAGCAAAAATTATAAATAAATTACCGTCAGTCAAATTTCTAATATCAATTAAAAATGACAACAAATGTCCAATATATATAGCAATAAATATAGTTGTTGCTATATTGATAACCATGTATTTTTTGTTAGCTTTCAGTAGAAAGTGTTCTACGAAAATAAGCAAAATAATTAGTGTGAATAGCAAATTAATATTAAGAAAAAAAGGTTCCGGTATAGTTCTTCTAAATAAAAAAAATAAGGATGCCACTATTCCAAGAATTAGTGAAGGACAATATCTACTTTTAAAAATATTCCATAGTTCAATAGTTCCAATAATTGCCAATAAAGCAATCATTGAATAAAAAATTAATCCACCTAAATGAATAATAACTAATACCAAAGGTACACCGATAACAATAGTAAGTGTTCGAGTTTTTATCTTTTCAAATTTCTCCCCCAAATTTTCTCACCCTTTTTTCATAATCATTTAAAGCTCTCCATAAATCTTTTTTAGAAAAATCCGGCCAGAAAGTATTTGTAAACCACAACTCCGTATATGCTATTTGCCATAAAAGAAAATTACTGATCCTCTTTTCTCCTCCTGTGCGGATTAGTAAGTCAGGATCAGGGATATTTGCCGTAAAAAGATTTTGATTGACAATTTTCTCATTTATATTGAAAGGTTCTAAATTATTTTTTTTAAATTGTTGATAGATTGACTGGAATGCATTGCATAACTCTAATCGGCCTCCATAATTAATAGCTATGTTTAGAATTAATTTATAATTGTATTCCGTTGCCTTTTCTAAATTATTCATTGCTGTTTTTAATTTTTCGGATAAGGAAATTCTGTCACCGATGAATTTAACTTTAATCTGGTTTTTGATAAGATTTCTTTTTTCTTTTTCGATAACTTCTTGAAATAAATTCATTAGTGAAGTAATTTCTCTTTGTGATCTTTTCCAATTTTCGGTAGAAAATGCATAGAGAGTTAATATTTTAACACCTGCTTTTAATGATTCAGCAATGACCATCCTTATTGTTTTTATCCCAGCGTTATGACCAGCAAATCTTGGAAGGTTATTTTTTTTAGCCCATCTCCTATTTCCATCCATTATAATTGCTATATGGTTAGGTATTAGTTTATATTTTTGATAATTATTTAAATTATTATTGGAATTTTCTGGCATTTTTTACCTTTATTATTTTATAAAAAAACCCCCATTTTATTCTAAAAAATAATACAATATTTATAACTACAATAGGTAAAAGGGGGAATAAGTGATATATTCAATATTCAATAGCTATTTATATAATCTTTAATGAACCTCCGGTTATAATAAGGGTTAAAAATAAAAAATAATAGAAATAGTTTATTTTTAAACTTTCATTATTTCTGCTTCTTTTTGTTTATAAATTTCATCTACTTCTTTTATGTAGTTGTCTGTCAAATCCTGAATTTCTTTGAATACTTCTTTGCTTTGGTCTTCGGATATTTCACTATTTTTTTCCATTTTTTTTATCTTATCATTAATCTCTCTTCTAACATTTCTAATAGCAACCTTGGAAGATTCTATTTCTTTTTTCACTATTTTAACTATATCTTTTCTTCGGTCTTCCGTCATAGGGGGAATTGAAAGACGTATGACGGTACCATCATTATTTGGTGTTAATCCAAGATCTTCTTTCCATATTGCTTTTTCCACATCATTGACAGAACTCTTATCCCATGGCTGGATAACTATTAAATCAGCTTCGGGAATAGATATATTGGCAATTTCTTTTAAAGGAGTAGGAATACCATAATATTCTACTTTTATGTTTTCTACTAATGCAGAGGAAGCCCTACCTGTCCTGATATGAGATAGTTCATCTTTAATTATTTCAATAGCTTTTTTCATCTTATGTTTAGCTTCTTTCAATAGTTCATTTACCATCATTAGTCCTCCTTTACGATTGTTCCGATAGGTTCACCTAAGATAACTTTTTTTATATTCCCGGGTAAATTTAGATTAAAAACAATAACAGGAACGTTGTTTTCCATACACAACGAAATGGATGTAGCATCCATAACTCTTAAATTTTTATTTAGGAAATCAAGAAAACTTATCTTTTTGTATTTCAATGCATTGGCATTTAAAAGAGGATCTGACTCATAAATACCATCTACCTTAGTTGCTTTAAGTATTGCATCGGCTTCTAACTCAATAGCCCTTAAAGCAGCAGCGGTGTCTGTTGTAAAAAAAGGATG
The DNA here is from genome assembly GCA_964485485.1 of uncultured Atribacterota bacterium. Classification (GTDB taxonomy): domain Bacteria; phylum Atribacterota; class Phoenicimicrobiia; order Phoenicimicrobiales; family Stramentimicrobiaceae; genus Oleincola. Next base: position 14,240 of record CAZAJW010000234.1, read on the forward strand.
ACCTGTACCGGCTGCCAAGATAATAATTCTATCTTTTTCTAAATGCCTGATAGCCCTTCTTCTGATATAAGGTTCGGCAATAGCTTTCATTTCAATAGCGGTCTGAACTCTTGTTTCAATGTTTAGTTTTTCTAATGAATCTTGTAAGGCAAGAGCATTGATGACAGTACCAAGCATTCCCATATAGTCAGCAGATGCCTGATTAATTCCTCTCTTGCTTGCCTCTCTTCCTCGAAAGATGTTTCCGCCTCCAATAACAATTGCAATCTGTATCCCCATTTTTTTTATATCGGCTAATTCTTTTGAAATAAATTTAACTCGCCCAATATCAATTCCTCCTTTTCTTCCTTCAGAAAAGGATTCACCACCTAATTTTAACAGTATTCGTTTATAAATAGGGTTATTTTTATGCATTTTCTCTAATTATTATTTAATATTATAAGATATGTTAACTGTTTTAAGGGTTTTTCAATGTTCATTATATTCACTTAATTTATTCTCCAAGTTTAAATCTAGCAAATCTTTTAACTATGATGTTTTCTTTAAGTTTAGCTATTGCTTCTAAGATCAGTTGATTGACTGTCTTCTCAGGTTCACGTATGTATTCCTGTTCCAACAAGCAAATTTCCTTAAAGTATTTATTAAGCTTACCTTCGACTATCTGGTCTAGAACTTTTTGAGGTTTATTTAGATTTTCTGCCTGACCATAATAAACTTCTTTTTCTTTGCTTATAACTTCTTCCGGAACCTCTTCACGCTTAATGTATTTTGGATTAGATGCTGCAATCTGAAGCGTAATATTCTTTGCTAATTCATTAAACTCTGGGGTTTTTGCAACAAAATCTGTTTCACAATTTATTTCCAACAATACTCCTACTTTTCCATTTAAATGTATATAAGAGGCAATTAAACCATTTGAAGCTTTGCGACCAAATTTAGAACTTGCTGATTGAATGCCTTTTTTGCGAAGATAATCAACTGCCTTTTCTAAATCTCCATTAGTTTGGGTTAAGGCTTTTTTGCAATCCATCATACCCGCACCTGTTTTATCTCTCAATTCTTTCACTAGTTTAGCACTAATACTCATCTTCTTTCAGTCTCCTTTAAGTTAACATATATTGTTTAAAAAATTATACTGCTATTTTGACATTATCTTCTAAAGATGCTTTCTTACCTTCCAAAACAGCATCAGCAATGACTGAAGTCATCAGCTTGATTGCCCTTATTGCATCATCATTGCCAGGTATTACATAATCAATTTCTTCAGGATTACAATTGGTATCAACGACTGCTACAATTGGAATAGATAGTTTTCTGGCTTCCGCTACTGCAATTTTCTCTCGTTTTGGATCAATTATAAATAAAGCATCTGGTAATTTTTCCATATATTTAATGCCAGTTAATAATTTTTCAAGTTTTTCTTTTTCCCTTTTTAAAATAATGACTTCTTTTTTAGGCAGAAGATTAAAATCTTCACCCTGTTCCATTTTTTCTAATTGAAAAAGGCGTTTAACTCTTTGATTAATAGTATTAAAATTAGTCAATGTGCCGCCAAGCCATCTATAGTTAACATATGGCATTCCACATTTATCAGCTTCTGAACTAATTGATTCCTGTGCCTGTTTTTTTGTTCCTACAAACATAATATTACCGTTCTTGCTGGCAAGGTTATGAACAAAATTATAAGCTTCATCTATTAATTTAACAGTTTGTTGAAGGTCAATAATATATATATTATTCCTTTCAGTAAAAATATATGATCGCATTCTTGGATCCCAACGCCTTTTTTGATGTCCAAAATGGACACCAGACTCTAATAATTGTTTCATAGATATAACGCTCAAATAACCACTCTCCTTTTTAAAAATTATTTAAATATTTTACCATAGTTATATTATAAAATAAAGAATGATAAAAACCAAATAAGTATAACACAATTAGTTTTGTTAATCAAGACAAACAATTGATATGTAATTATTAGCTTATTATTATAATGACTAGAATGATCATCGATATTTTTGCAAAATTTATAGGTTTCTATAATTCCTAATATTATATACTATATTCTATATTATAATTATAGATTAATTTTTAGTATTTGACATTATTACAATATATATTTGCTCAAGTCTTCCTGTTGTATTACATTTTGCAATCGGGTTTTAACGTAGTTTTTAGTTATAACTACTTTCTTTTTTCCTATCTTAGGAGCATTGAATGATATTCTTTCTAATAATTTCTCAAGAACTGTATAAAGCCTCCTGGCGCCAATATTTTCATTTTGTTCATTTACGATTGCAGCCATCCTAGCCAATTCTTTTATTGCTTCATATTGAAACTCCAAATCGATTCCTTCTGTTTTTAAAAGTGCCTTATATTGTTTAATTAAAGAATTATCTGGTTCTATTAGTATCTTCTCTAAATCTTCTTGTTTTAAACTATTTAATTCTACTCGTAATGGGAATCTTCCCTGTAATTCAGGAATTAAATCTGAAGGTTTGGAGGAGTTGAAAGCCCCAGCAGCTATAAAGAGAATGTGGTCTGTCTTTACTACTCCATATTTAGTTACAACAGAAGAACCCTCAATAATTGGCAAAATATCCCTCTGTACACCACTTCTTGATACGTCAGGTCCATATGATTTTTCATTCATTGCAATTTTATCAATTTCGTCAATAAAAACAATTCCCAATTCTTCGGTTTTGGTAATAGCTTCCCTGGCTATCTTGTTGGTTTCCAACATTTTTTCAATTTCCTCATCCAGAAGAACTTTTCTTGCATCTGATATTTTTAATTTTTGTCTTTTTTTCTTATTAGGCAGCATCCGATCCATAATATCTTTAAAATTGATGCCAATTCCTTCCATGCCCATATTTGAAAATAAATCCATTGAGGATTGGCTCTGTTCTTCAATATCGATATCGATAAATTTTTCTTCAAACTTTCCATTTCTAAGTCTTTCTCGCAGTTTTTCTTTTGTTTTTTTAAATCTTTCTTTTTGTTGATTTTGTTTAGATAAAGCATGATCACTGACGGTGTTTTCTTCTTTGTCTATGAGAATCCCAGCTTGACTATTTTGGTAATTTATATTTGTTTCCTCTTTTAAATCCTCCTGATTAATGTTAGGAAAAAGAGCTTGAAGTATTCTCTCTTCAACTTTTTCCTTAGCTTTCTCGCGAACCTCATCAATTTTTTCTTGCCGGATAAGTTGTATAGCCGCCTGCACCAAATCCCTTATCATAGAATCAACGTCTCTACCAACATAGCCTACTTCGGTAAATTTAGTTGCCTCTACTTTTATAAAAGGTGCTTTAACGATTTTAGCCAATCTGCGAGCTATTTCGGTTTTTCCTACGCCAGTAGGCCCTATCATTATAATATTTTTAGGGGTAACTTCATCAATTAATTTTTTAGGAAGTTTTTTTCTTCTTATTCTGTTTCTTAAGGCAATGGACACAGTTTCTTTTGCTTTTTTTTGTCCAATAATATATTTATTTAATTCTGATACAATCTCAGATGGGATTAACCCTTTTAACATAATTTTCCTCCATTAGCTTTTCAGGAATTCAACTGCAATATAATCATTTGTATAAATGCAAATTGAGGCAGTTATTTTCAATGACTCCATGGCAATATCAGAAGCAGACAATTTTGTAAATCCAAGTAATGCTTGGGCTGATGCCAAAGCATAGGGTCCACCAGAACCAATCGCTGCAATGGGTTTATCGGGTTCTATAATATCACCATTTCCCGATATAGTGAACATATCTTCTAAATCTGCAACAATTAATAGAGCCTCTAGTCTTCTTAATACTTTATCTGTTCTCCAATCTTTAGCTAACTCAATTGAGGCTCGTTTTAGATTCCCCTGGAATTCCTCTAATTTGTTTTCAAATCGTTCATATAAAGTAAGTGCATCAGCTGCACCCCCTGCAAAACCCGTTAAAACTTTATTATGATAAAGTTTTCTAATCTTTTTGGCTTCATTTTTAGCAATGGTATTACCCATTGTAATTTGTCCGTCTCCAGCAATAGCTATCTCGTTTTCTCGTCTGACAGCGAGAATTGTTGTGCCTTTATACATAATCAACACCATCTCCTTAAATTGTGATATTATTTCGCAATTATTTTTATTTAGTAAACTACAAATTCAATATTGATTTTTATATATCTAAATATAAAAATTATTCATTTTCTTGGGATAGAACTTTTATAAGTTTTTATTAATTTGTCCTTGGTTATATGAGTATAAATCTGTGTAGTTGATAAGCTTTCATGTCCCAATAGCTCTTGCACTGACCTTAAATCAGCACCACCATTCAAGAGGTGAGTCGCAAAAGTATGTCTAAAGACATGTGGGCTAATTTTTTTATTTAGATGAGCAAGTTGCATATACTTGTTAATCATTCTCCGAATACTCCTAGGAGAAAGCCTTTTTCCGATACAATTAATGAATAAAGCTTTAGATAAGACTGATTGATGATAATTTGTCCTAGGTACTTGTTCCCTGCATTTTAAATACTTGTATATGGCTGTTTTAGCTGGCTTGCTAAATGGAATTATTCTTTCTTTAGAACCTTTGCCCATAACTTTTATTATATCATCATCCAAATTTATGTCATCAACGTTTAAACTGGAAAGTTCTGTTACTCTCATTCCTGTCCCATACAGCAATTCTACAATAGCTTGGTTTCTTTTGATAATAGGTTTGTCTTCTTTGAAAGAATCGATTAATTTGATGACTTCTTCAAAAAATAAAAAATCCGGTAAACCCTTTTTTATTTTGGGAATTTGTACATACTCTGCTGGATTACTATTAATTAATTCTTGTTGTATTAAATATTTAAAAAATACACGAAAAGAGGATATCTTTCTCGCTATTGTTCTATCGGCATATCTTTCTTGTTTCAAAAAAACAACATATTTTCTTATATGATGGTAATTAATAAGAGTAAAATCGTTGATTTTATTATCTTTATTTATGAAATACAATAAATCGCAAATATCTTTGATATATGCATTTATAGTATTGAAAGAAAAATTTCTTCTTTCTTTAAGATAATTTTTGTATTCTTTTAGTTGATTAATTAGTATTTTTGTTTTATTCATCTTTGCTTACCTTCTTACGGTAATTACATTCTTTCGCACTACATTGGTAATAAGTTCCCCTTTTTTTGCTACTTATTTTTACTAAAATAGACCCACACTTCGGACATTTTTCATTGACAGGCATATAAATAGAATAAAAATCACATTCAGGGTAATTGCTACATCCGTAGAATATTCTTCCTTTTTTGCTTTTCCGTTTAATGATTTCACCGTTACAGTTTTCTTTAGGGCAAGGAACTCCTATTTTTATCATATATGGCTTGGTAGGATGTTTGGTGGAAAACTTGGAACAAGCAAGGTATTTACCATAGGGCCCATTTTTTATTTCCATTTGATTTCCACAGACAGAACACTTCTCGTCTGTCAATACCCTACTCTTTTCAATCAATTTTTCAGGTGGGTTTTGCGTTAATCTGTTTATATCTGCCAGGAGTGATTGATAGAATATATCCAATGTTTCTTGCCAGTTATTCTCTCCTGATTCAATTTTATCCAATTTATTTTCCATTTTTGCAGTAAATTTAACATTGATTATATTGGAAAAATAATTCATTAAAAATTCATCTACCACAAACCCTAATCTAGTAGGGATAAATTTTTTATTTTCTTTTTCTACATAATTTCTACTTTGTATTTTATCAATTATAACTGAATAAGTACTTGGTCTTCCGATACCTTCTTTTTCCAAAACTTTTACCAGACTTGCTTCATTATATCTGGCTGGCGGCTTAGTAAATGATTGTTTTGAGTCTAATTTTGTTAATATTAACTTTTCGCCTACTTCTAAATTAGGTAGTATTTTTCTATCAATATCATTATTATCGAAAATTTTAAGATATCCGGGAAACAATATTTTGGCACCATTCAATTCAAAAATATAATCATTGGCTTTTATTTTTACGTTGCATCTTTCTAGTAAGACAGATTTCATCTGGCTGGCAATAAAATATTTCCAAATTAATTGGTATAGCTTATATTGGTCTGATGATAAATTTTCTTTTATTAGTTCAGGGCTTAGATCTATTGAAGTTGGTCTGATTGCTTCATGCGCATCCTGTATTTTGGCAGTTCCTTTTTTTGTTAAACGATTACTTTTTTTACCAGAAGAGGCATATTCTTTTCCATAGTTGGTCTGTATGTAATTTCTGGCACTATTTTTTGCTTCATCAGATATTCGATTAGAATCAGTTCTCATATAAGTAATCAAACCCAGAGTTCCTCTACCCGTTATAGAGATTCCCTCATATAATTGTTGAGCAATGCGCATTGTACGTTTAACTGAAAAATTTAATTTATTATAGGATACTTGTTGCAATGTACTTGTTTTGAATGGCAATGGTGCATGTTTATGTTCTTTTTTATTTTTTATTTCTGAAACAATAAATTGACTATCATTAATTTCATTACAAATACTTTCAGCTTGTTCCTTTTTTTTAATATCAATCTTTTTACCATTTTTTGAAACCAATGATGCCTCAAAAGGGACTTCTTTTTTATTGGTTTTCTTTAATAAAAAGGCATTTATTTTCCAATATTCTTCAGGTTGAAACGCTTGTATTTCTTTTTCTCTTTTGACAATAAGATGCACTGCAACCGACTGTACCCTACCGGCACTTTTCCCACGGGCATATTTATAACATAAAGGACTTACTTTGTATCCAACTAAACGATCAAGTAATCTTCGTGCGATTTGTGAATTAACAACATTCATATTAAGCTTTCTGGGATGTTTGACTGCTTGAATAACAACATCCTTGGTAATTTCATTAAAAACAATACGACATTCTTCTTTTTCCAGGTTTAACTCTTTGGCAATATGCCATGATATTGCTTCTCCCTCCCTATCCGGATCGGTTGCCAGCAATATTCTTTCTTTCCCTTCAGCAATTTTTTTCAGTTTTTTAATCATTTGACGTTTGGCAGGAATAATAATCCAGGTAGGTTCAAAATGATTTTCCGTATTTATTCCTAATCTAGATTTTGGAAGATCCTTGATATGACCTTTGCTTGAAGCAATCTGGAAACCTTCTCCCAAAATCTCTTTAAGGACTTTTTCCTTAGTTGGAGATTCTACGATAATTAGATGTTCTTTCATATACAATATTTTCCTATAGACTTAGAATATTTTAGAATAAAAACAAATAATACTAAAAATAATATTATTTTTATTTGTTCACATCAGTAATTTTATTTTCTTTTTTATGTAGCAACCTATTGATATTACTCTGGTGCCTAATAATAGCAAATAAAAAAATTATAACAACAAAAATCTTAAATTCCAAAGGTGTCTTGAATAAAAACGAGAGAATGAACATGGCAAAAACCGACATAATGGAACCCAAAGCAGCAAACCTGGTAGTAAATACAATAGATCCCCATATTATTGCGGCAATGATTGCAATATAGGGATAGAAAGAGAGGACAACACCATAGGTAGTAGCGATTCCCTTCCCACCTTTAAAATTTAAAAAAATAGACCAGTTATGACCAATAATTGCAGCAAGACCAATCAATAAATAAAATTCAATTGACTCTGCCAGTAGCCATTTTGCCAGTATAATTGAAAAAAAACCTTTCAGACAATCTCCAATTAAAACCAACAAGGCACACTTGATTCCCATAACCCGAAAGCTATTTGCTACACCAATATTACCACTACCATGTTCTCTGATATCTATTCTTTTTAAGTACTTTCCTACAAGGTAACCAAACGGTATTGAGCCAATTAGATAACTAAATATAATTATAAAAATATATGTCATTTCTTAATCATCCAATTAATATTTTTTTCTTTTTTGATAATGCAGTACAATAGGAATTCCCTTAAGATTAAAATACTGCACAAACTGATTTTCAAGATATCTTTGATATGAATTATATAAGAGTTCAGGTTCATTTACAAATATCTTGAATGTTGGGGGGTTTACCCCTACCTGGGTAATATAAAAAAAATGAAGCCTTCTGCCATTAATAATTTTTGGTGGTTTGTAGTTTACAATTTTTTGCAAAAATTTGTTCAATTCCGGAGTAGTAATGTTTTTATTATATTCATTATAAGTGTTTATAATTGCTTTTAAAATTTGAGAAACATTTTTTTTTGCACCAACTGCTATAGTTGTTAATATCTGCGTATCTTTTAGAAATCTTAATTCGTATCTACTCATTTTTAGTAATAAATTCTTATCAATTTCTTTTTGTTCGGCTACTAAATCATATTTATTTAGTAAAACAATACAGGCCCTTTTTTCTTCCATAATCTTTTCTGCAAGTCGTTTATCCTGCATACTGACATAATTGTTCGCATTTAAAACAAGTAGCACTATATCTACTTTTTTAATGGATTCCAATGCACGAATATTTCCGAAATATTCAACTTTTTCTTTAACACTTTTTTTTCTGCGAAGCCCGGAGGTATCTACAAATATCAATTTAAAATCATTAAAATCCATTGAAGCTTCAATGTTATCACGTGTAGTACCGGGATGATTATCAACGATTATTCTTTCATCATTTAGAAGAGCATTCAAAATACTTGATTTACCGACATTTGGTTTTCCAATGATGGCGATTTTTATTATATTGCTATTTTTTTCTTTTTTATCTTTATCAGTTTTATTATCAACAGCAGCTAATTGTAAGATTCTTTCTAATAATTCACCAATATTTTCCCCTTGCTCTGCTGATACAAAACAGGGGTTTCCCATTCCCAGTTTAATGAAATCACCTAAAAAATAGTTTTTATGTTTGATGTCGTTTTTATTAATTACCAGAATTGTCTTCTTATTTTTTCTGCGGATAAATTTGGCAATATCTATGTCTTCTTGTTGAATACCTGTCATAATATCAAGCATTAGCAGAACAATATCAGATTCGATAATTGCTCTTTTTGATTGTTCGACTATTTTCCCCTGAATAGATTCTTTTTCTTTATCGTAATCAATTCCACCTGTATCAATTAAAGTGAAACTTTTACCTTGCCAGGAAAAATCAGCATAGTTTCTATCACGGGTAATCCCTGTTTCTCTTAAAACTATTGCCTTTCTATATCCAACTAGGCGATTAAACAAAGTTGATTTTCCTGTATTTGTCTTTCCGATAATTGCTATTTTTGTTACCATAATTTTGCCCTGTTTTTTATATTATTTAAAATACAAATCATTTTATAATATTGTATAATTTATTTTGTAATAATATTGTTAATTAATAATGAAAATTTTATTCAGACAACATTTCTTGAATATTGTTAATTATTCTTACCGGGTATTGTGATTTGAATATTTCAGAACCAACTACCAGTATGTTAGCACCAGCTTGCTTTATAGACAAAATATTTTTAAGATTTACCCCACCATCAACTTGAATATCAATATCTTTTTTAGCTTTTTTCACCATTTCCCTGGCTGATGTAATCTTTGACATCATTGGCGGTATGAATTTTTGACCACCAAATCCAGGATTAACTGTCATAATTAGTATAGTATTCAATTTATCCAGAACATATTTTATTAATTCCAATGGAGAAGAAGGATTCAGCGCTACTCCCGCCTTTAAACCAGAATCAAGAATAATTTGAAGTGTGCTATCTAAATGCTTACAAGTCTCTGCATGGACAATGAGACAATCATTTTTATCCATAGCTTTAGAGAAATCATCAATAAGCTTTTCTGGATTTTCTATCATCAAATGAACGCTCAACGGAATAGAAGTGATTTTACTAATTGTTTCAACTATCATGGGACCAAAAGATATATTTGGAACAAAATTACCATCCATTATATCAAGATGTATCAAATCAATTTTACTTTTTTCTAACATCAAAATAATTTCTCTCAAACAAGAAAAATCAGCATTCAATATCGATGGTGCCAATTTATTTTTAATCATTATCTTCCCCTTTCAAAAAAATAAAATGAAATATCTATTATATTAAATCTTCTCTATCCAAGCTTCGGTACTGAATTGCCTCTGATAGATGAGAAATACTGATTTCTTCCAACAAACTAAGGTCTGCAATTGTTCTTGATAGTTTTAATATTTTATCATAAGCTCGGGCGCTTAATTTCAATTTATCCATGGCATGATTTAACAAGGCCCAACCGTCTTTAGATAATTTACAATATTTTTCAATATCTTTACGATTCATTTGAGAATTACTAAATATAGATTGATTTTTAAAACGCATCTGTTGGATATTTCTTGATTTTTCTATTCTGTTTCTAATTGTATTCGAAGTTTCTTCGTGGCCATTTCTGTTTGCTAATTCTCTATAATCTAACCTTGGTACTTCAATTTGTATATCGATTCTATCCAATAATGGGCCTGAGATCTTTGATCTATATTTTCTGATTTGATTAGAAGTACAGGTACATTGTTTTACGGGGTCACCAAAATAACCACAAGGACAGGGGTTAGCCGCTGCAATGAGCATAAAATGAGAAAGATAAGTAACAGATCTCAATGTCCTGGATATTGTGACTTTACCACTTTCTAAAGGTTGGCGTAATGACTCCAAGGCAGAACGATTAAATTCAGGCAATTCGTCCAAAAATAATACACCGTTATGTGCCATGCTAATTTCTCCTGGTTTTGGTATACGCCCACCGCCGATTAATCCTATATTGCTAATCGTATGATGTGGAGAACGAAAAGGCCTCCTAGTCATAATTGGGCAATCTCGATTAGATAGATTAGAAACACTATATAGTCGTGTTATTTCTATTGATTCCTCTAGGGACAAGGATGGTAAAATTGTTGGTATCCTTTTAGCTAACATTGTTTTGCCAGAACCAGGTGGTCCTATCATAATTACATTATGGCTACCTGCGGCAGCTACCTCTAGTGCTCTTTTGGCATGGTTTTGACCTTTTACATCAGAAAAGTCTATTTGATAATCATTGCTATGCATCATAATTTCTCTTTTATCAACGTTAATTGGTAAAATATTAATTTCTTTATTTAGAAATCTAACCACTTCTCTCAAATTAGTAATAGGATAAATATTAATTCCATCTACAATACCAGCTTCAGGGGCATTTTCTTTAGGTACTATGATATTTTTAATCCCCTTTCTCCTGGCCATTAGTGCTATGGATAATATACCATTAACTGGTCTTATTTGACCATTAAGAGAGACTTCTCCGATGATAATAAATTTATTATAAGAAAAATTATTTATCTGATTGTTGGCAGCTAATATCCCAATGGCGATAGGCAAATCCAGGGCTGGCCCTTCTTTTTTGACGTTAGCCGGAGCTAAATTAACCGTTATTCTTTGCATGGGAAATTGATACTCGGCATTTTTTATTGCAGACCTTACTCTCTCTTTTGATTCCTGTACAGCTGTATCTGGAAGTCCGACAATATTAAAAGAAGGGAGGCCATTAGAAACATCTATTTCTACTTCAACGACAAATGCATCTACTCCAAAAAGGGCACTACTGCGAAGTTTTGCAATCAACAGAACACCTACAATCCCTGTTATATTTATTGAATAAAGGCATTAGTTATATGCCTTATTTCTCTTAATAAATATCTATCAAATTTTATGGAAATAACATCAAAACGAAATAATTTATTTTTTATATTCTTCTTTTTTATGTAAAGCTGAGCGACTTTAATTATTCTTTTCTTTTTTATTGGAGTGATTGACTCTTCCGGAAGACCATACCGGTTTGATTTTCTTGATTTTACTTCTATAAAGCATATACAATTTTTCTTTTCAGCAATAATATCAATTTCACCAAAAGGGGCTTTAAGATTTTGTTCTAAAATAGTATAACCGTTTTTCAGCAAGTATTGTCCTGCTAAATCTTCTCCAATTTGTCCAGTGTTATTCATTTATAATTCAATATGCATATAGCCTTTCTTGTTTGATAGTATTTTTGCTAATATCCATATCCTTTGATACGTTTTTAAATGTTTTACGATGCAAAGGGCAAATACCATATTTTTTAATTGCCATTATATGGTTTCTTGTACCATATCCAACATTTTTGTCAAATTGATAAAAAGGATATTTTTTATTGGAGTCATACATAATTTTATCACGGCATACCTTGGCAATAATGGATGCTGCAGCAATAGAAATACTTTTATCTTCACCCTTGATGAGATTATCTTGAGGTATTCGGATATAAGGAATTTTAAATGCATCAACTAAAATATAATCAGGAAATCTCTTTAAGTTCATAAGAGCTCTTTTCATTGCCAGAAAAGTTGCTTGTGCAATGTTGATTTTATCTATTATGTCCGGTTCAACAATACCAATACCTATATCTCTTGATTTGTGTTTGATAAACTCAGAAATATCCTCTCTTTTTACTCTATTTAATTTTTTTGAATCCTTAAGATAAGTAAGATAAAAATAATCAATATCCTTTATAACTACTGCAGCTGCAACAACAGGTCCTGCCAAAGCTCCTCTTCCAACTTCATCTATTCCAGCAATATAATAAAAGCCATTAGAAATATGTCTTTTTTCGAAACATTTAAGGCTTTCGATTCTCTCTCTTTCTCGGTAAAGAAACTTGATATTTTTTTTTAAGCGAAGTATCTTTCCAATATAATATCTTTTATTCAATTTACTCCACAGGATATTTGTTTAGGTCATCAAACCTTTTTGGCCAATTCTGTTCCTTAGATAATATAATTTTGCTTTTCTGGTTGATCCTCTTTTGATAAGTTTAATTTTTTCAATATTTGGGGAATTTAACGGAAATATTTTTTCAACTCCAATACCCTTAGTTACTTTTCTAACAGTAATTGTCTCTCTGCTTCCACCATGTTTTTGGGCTATTAATATACCCCTAAATACTTGTATTCTTTTTCTTTCTCCTTCAACAATTTTCTGGTATACTTCGATTAAATCACCTGGATTTGCCTCAAAGTTTTCTTTTTTTAACTGTAAATCTTCAATATCTTTTATGTAATCCATTATTATTTTCCTCTCTTTTCCTTATCGTCTGTCTTTAAGTCATTTATTATTTTCATTTCTTCTTTGCTAAATTCTCTATCAATTAATAAATCTGGTCTTCTAATCATTGTTTCCAGGAGAGATTGTTTTTTTCTCCAAATTTCAATCTTTTTGTGATTGCCAGATAATAAAACCTTAGGTACCTCATGTCCCTTATATTTTTCTGGTCTGGTGAAATGAGGATAGTCAAGCAAACCATCATAGAATGAATCGTTAATCATTGATTCTTCTTTGCCAAGAACCCCGGGTATCATGCGAATAATTACGTCAACCATAACCATAACAGGAATCTCTCCGCCAGTCATTACATAATCGCCAATTGATACTTCCTCTGCTTTTAATAAGCGTGAAACACGTTCATCGATTCCCTCATATCTCCCGCAAATAAAGAAAAGGTTTGTATGGGTTGATAATCTTTTTGCCATTTTCTGGTTAAATTTCTTGCCTTGAGCAGAGGAAATAATGATCTTACTATTCAATCCCATTTTTTTTTCATTCCCAATACGTTCCATTGCTTCAATGATTGGTTCCGGCTTTAAGACCATTCCTGGTCCACCTCCATAGGAATAATCATCAACACTTCTATGTTTATCTTTAGTAAAATCCCTTATGTCCAGGATATTTATATTGACTAATCCTTTTTCCTGTGCTCTTTTGATAATACTTTCCGAAAAGGGTGAAACAAACATCTCCGGAAAAATTGTCAATATGGTTATTTCCATATTATACCTAGCTTTTTAACTTATTATTTAAAAAATATTGTATTATTCAGAAATTTTTATTATTGTTTTTTTATCATCTTTAATTGTTGCTGCTTTTACTATCGTTCGAATTGCCTTAATTACCCTACCCTGTTTACCGATGATTTTGCCGACGTCAGTTGAATCAACACTTATTTCCAAAACATCTAAATTATCTCCATTTATTTCATTGATTTGAACACGGTCAGGGAAATTCACTATTTCTTTTAATAAAAATTCAATAATATCTCTCAAAATATTTCTCCAAAATATTATTTAGAATCAATTTTATTATTATGGGGATTATTCAATATTCCATTTTTTTTAAAGAGAGATTCTATCGTTCTGGTCATTGTTGCGCCTTGCTTTATCCATTTTAAGCTTTCTTCTTTATCTACTTTAAAGCCACAAGGATCAGTTGTTGGTTGGTAATAACCCAACATTTTGATAAATCTTCCATCCCTTGGTTTACGTGAATCAATTACTACAATCTTATAAGAAGGGTTTTTCTTGGCCCCTTCTCTTCTTAATTTTATTTTTGCTGACATATTATTCCTCCATCTATATTAACACATAATTAACATTCAAATATTTTTATTTTATAAAGATTATCACTATTTAATAAACGAAGCTATTGATTGCTTGTTTGGACCTTGTTTTAAAAATTTTTTCATCTTTAAAAATTGTTTTAATAAACGATTTACATCACTAACAGTTGTTCCACTGCCATTTGCAATTCTCCTTCTCCTGCTCCCATTAATTATGTCTGGCTCAGCTTTTTCCCGCTTTGTCATTGAGCATATTATTGCCTCGACCTTACCCAACTCTTTTTCACTGCCATCTAAATTCTGATTCATCCCATTTGCTAAACCAAGACCCTTCATTGGTAACATATCGAATATTCTATCAAGTGAACCCATATTTTTTAACCTTTTTAGTTGTTCATAAAAATCGTTCAAATCGAATTGTTCTCTGAATTCTTTTTTGCCCATCTTTTTTATTTCATTACGGTCATAATTAGCTTCAATTTTTTCAATTAAAGTTACCGTATCTCCCATTCCAAGAATTCTAGAGGACATTCTATCAGGATGAAAAGGTTCAATATCATTTATTTTTTCACCAATCCCTATATATTTAATAGGTAAAGAGGTTATTCCTTTAATTGATAAGGTAACACCACCACGGGCATCTCCATCCAATTTAGTTAATATATACCCATCTATTCCAACTTCTTGGTTAAAAGTATCTGCTACCTGTAATGCATCTTGTCCCATCAGTGAATCCAAAACTAATAAAGTTTCATTGACAGCTAAAGATTTTTTTATATCTTTAATTTCTTTAAGGAGATCTTTATCAATATGCAATCTTCCGGCAGTGTCAATAATCATTACATCTTTTTTATTTTCTTTTGCGAATTGTTCAGCTGCCTTGATGGTCTGTATTGATTTTTCATTTGTACCTCTTGAAAAAACTTCAACCCCAGCCTTTTTACCCATTATCTGCAATTGTTCAATAGCAGCTGGTCTTATTTTATCAGCAGCAACCAACATTGGATCATGTCCCTGACTTTTCATTTGTGATGCTAATTTGGCTGCCGTGGTTGTTTTTCCAGAACCTTGCAAACCAACCAATAGAATAATTGTTGGAACATTAATGTTAGTTCTAATTTTACTCTGGCAATCGCCTAGTATTTCTGTGAGAACTTCATGAGTAATTTTAACCATTTGCTGACCCGGTGTTAATGCTCTAGATAATTCCTCTTGGCTAGCACGTTTTTCTAATTTTGATACAAAGTCTTTTACAACCTTATAATTTACGTCTGCTTCTAAGAGTGCCAACTTTACTTCTCTTAAAGATTGTTTTATATCCTTTTCAGTAATCTTTCCTTTGTCTTTAATTTTATTTAAAATATTTTGTAATTTTTCTGACAGTATACCTAACATTATTCATTACCTTAACATTTAAAAATGCCTTTCAAGAAAACATTATAACAAAAAATTAATATTTCCAGAAATTATTTTCATTAAAATATTAATATTAAATAATTCCTTTTTTATGACCATTGTATCAATTCTTAAATATCTTATAATAATTTTAGTGTTTTTAGCAATTAAATATTATATAAAATATTAATTGAGAATATATATAATAATACATAAACGATGCATAAAAAAAATAAAAAGAACAAATTCTTTATCAGTATATAGAAAATTATAATAGGTGTCAATCAAGTAGTGCTTCAATAAAGTTTTCCGGGTCATATTCTGTCAGATTATCGATTTTTTCCCCAAAAGTGATATATTCTACAGGGATATGAAGCTCTTTTTGAATAGTAAGGACAATACCTCCCTTAGCCGTACCATCTAATTTCGTTAGTGCAAGATTACTAATATCTAGAGATTCCTTAAAATGCCTAGCCTGAATAAGTCCATTCTGACCAGTAGTAGCATCAATAACTAATATTGTTTTTAATAAAGCTTCCGGAGCTGTTTTTATAATTACTCTTTTTATTTTCTCTAATTCTTTCATTAAATTATGATAAGTATGGAGTCTGCCAGCAGTATCAATAATTAATAACTCCTTTTTTTTCGCCATGGCTGATTGCAATCCGTCAAAAACTACTGAAGCTGAATCAGCTCCTTCTGAGGTTTTTAGGGTTTCAACCCCAGCTTCATTCGCTAATAATGTTAGCTGATTAATGGCACCCGCACGATAAGTATCAGCGGGTACTAATAAACATTTCTTCCCTTTATTTTTAAAATAATTGGCTAATTTACCCGCAAAGGATGTTTTTCCGGTACCATTTACACCGACAACCATGATAATATTTAGAATATCAGGTTCTAGTTTAAGTGCTGGTCTTTGTTCAGGTATCATTTCAACTAATATATTTTTCAATTGAGTTTTAAAATGATTAAAGTCTTTTGTCTTAAACTGGTGCAAGTTAACTTCCTCAAATTTGCCTAAAATCTCACCTGTAGTCTTAGGTCCAATATCTGATAAGATTAATAGTTCTTCTATTTTTTCTAAAAAATCTATTTTATCCTTTACTGCATCGGTAAATAATAAATCATATTTATCAAGCAAGGTATTTCTTGTCTTTTTTAATCCTTTTTTTAATGAAGAAAATATATTATTAATTTTTTAACTCCTAAGAATCCAATATTTTTACAGACATTAGTTTTGATATACCGGAACCTTCCATTGTAATTCCGTAAAGAGCATCAGCTGATTCCATTACACCCCTTTGATGAGTAATGATGATTATTTGGGCATCTTTTAGATCTTCATTTCTTAAAAAAGATGCTAGTCTTAAAGCATTTGCCTCATCCAATGCCGAATCTATTTCATCAAAAAAACAAAATGGACTAGGATTAGCTTTCCAAAGTGCAAATAAAAGAGCTATGGCTGTTAATGATCTTTCTCCTGTTGACAATAAAGAAATATTTTGCAACTTTTTACCGGGAGGTTGAGCCATTACTTCAATACCCGTCTCTAATAATTTTTTTTCATTGGTTAATTCTAGGGATACTTGTCCACCGATAAATAATTTTTGAAATATTTCTTTAAAATTACTTTCAACTTTTAAAAAAGTTTGATAAAAATGTTCTTCAGCAATTCGGTCAATTCGGTTAATTAGATTAAGTAATTTTTCTTTAGATTTTATAATTTCCTCTTTTTTTCTTTGAAGATCATGGTATCTGTCTGATTGATTTTGATATTCTTGTAGTGCATCAAAATTTATTTGTCCCATTGATGAAATGTTCTCTTTGTATTTTGAGATTTTTGCATAAGCCTCCTTTTGACTATTAACTACATTTTTATGTAATAAAATTTCATCTATAGAGGAATTATATTGATTTTTAATTGTATTTAACAAATGGTTTGTTTTTTCTTGATTCTGTACTTTGTTCATCTCAACTTCATGATATTTATTCTTTTTTTCTTCTAATTTGTCTTGATTTGTTTCTATATTTTCATGGGTTTTTTTTAATATATTTTCCTGTTCCTTTGTAGATTCTTTAAATTCTATTCGGTCATTATCTAACAATTTTCTATGTTGCATTATTTCATTTAATTTTTTCTCTAGTATAGATTGCTGTTCCAATAGCTGATTTTTTTCATTTTTATATTGGTTTATCTTGATCTGTCTTTGGTTTTCTTCCAAATTATAAGTCTGAATGAAATGATTCATTTCTTCTGTTCTCTTTTGCATAAGAGCTTTTCTTTCTTCATTCCAATTGATTTTCATCTTATCATTTTCAAGTTCTTTTTTAAGCCAATCTATATTTTTAAGGCAAAGATTTTTTATTTTTAGGGCATATTGATAGAAAGATTGAAAAGAATCTATATATTTTTCAACTTTATTAATACTTGATTTAGATAATTCAATACTTTTTATTAAACTTTGTATTCTTTTTTCTTCTGATTTTTTCTTAAAAATCAAAGATTTTATCTGGTTTTCCAATCCGGAAATTGTCTTATTTATTTCTATAGAAATATTGTTTTCTTGACTTAGTTTATGTTCATATTTTTTGAGTTGTTGATCCAGTTGTTCTGTCTTCCTGGTTAATTCCTTGTTATCATTTTTGGAATTATCAAAAACTCCCTGGTGTTCTATTTTCTCTTTATTTATAAAATGAATTTCTTTTTTGAGTTGCTCAATTTTTTCTTCTGGTAAAAGATTATTGATAGTTTCTTTATTTTCAGAAAAAATATTTAACATAATCAAACCGCTCATATCAATTACCATACCATCCAAAGAGGCAATTGCCCATTGGCCTTTTAATTTTTTATATAGATTAAAAGCACTTCCCATATCTTCAACGATTAAGACTTGTCCTAACAATATTTCAAATAAATTATTGAATTCAGATGGATAATTAACTAGTTTATTAGCAACCCCGAGCACCTTCTCTTGACTTAAGTATTGATTAATATTTTCATTTTTTGCTTTTAAATCTATATTTTCTAAAATATCATTAGAAATTAGTCTAATTTTTCCCAATTTGTTTACTTTTAAAAACTGGTCTATATCAGAAATTATATCTGAATGACTAACCATTATAATCTTTAATTTATTATTTAAAATGAAATGTATTAGATGTTTGAGATTATTTGGAATATATCGAATGATTTCATAAACTTCTTGCAATAATTTAATATCTTTAAAACTGTTTTTTTTAAAGATATCTTCATTAATTTCTGTTTTTTTATATGGATTATTTTTTGTCACTTCTAATAGGAAATCTTTTTCTTTATTTTTTAGAATAATATCATTATTAAGTTTGCGAATTATGTTGTATTCTTGATCAATAACTAGTTTATTATCATTTAATGTTTTTGCTATTTTATTTTTTTCTTTTTGCAGTCGAACTAGTTCATTTTCATAGTAAGTTATATTTTTTTCTATGCTGCGAAACCTCTTTTTGTTGTCTATTAATTTATCATTTATTAAAATAATATCTTTTTCAGTTGTTAAAAGAGAAGATTCCAGGGATTTCATTATTGTTTCTTCTTTTATTTTTTCTTCTCTGTATTTGTGGATATATTTATTGGCAAAAGTTTTATTATTATCTTCAATATCAGAAACTATTTTGCTATAGCAAGTAAATACATCATCATATTTTTTTAACAGTAAATTATTCTCAGCATAATTTTTAGTAATTATTTTATAATTGGATTCCGTTTCTTGTATATCTTTTTCTATATCAGATATGGTATCTTTAAATTTTATAAATTGCTTATTAGCGTTATCAGTATCTTCGTATATACTACTTATCCGTTGACTTATTTCTGATTTTTTCTGTTTTAATACAATTAGTTGATTATTATAATTAATATTTTCTTTTTCATTTTCCTGAAAACATTTTTCGGTATCATTTAACTTTTTTTCCAGATATTCTTTCTTCTCTTCTATTTGTACTATTTTTCTCTTATTTTCTTTTATTAAGTTTTCAATTTTAACTATTTCATGATTTAAATCAGCTAATTTTTTATCATATTTTATTGAATTTTTTTCATATAACATATACTGTTGGCTTAAAAGATAGAATTCTAATTTTTTAATATAATCACGATAGGATTGATATGCTTTTAAATCATTCGCCTTTTTTTTGTAGTAAGAGAGGTTTTCATTAACTTCTAATAAAATATCATTAATTCTTAGAAGGTTATTTTTTACTAGATCAAGCTTTTTAATAGCAGATTCTTTCTTATTATTATAGCTGGAAATATTGGCTGCTTCCTCAAATAAAATTCTTCTTTCCGAAGGCTTTGAATTAAGAACAAAATCTACTTTTCCCTGGGCTATAATGGAATAAGAGTTTTTTCCTAAACCAGTTCCATAGAAAAGTTCGTGAATGTCTTTTAATTTACTAGGCAATCCATTAATATAGTTTTCAGTAGTACCGGATCGGTAAATAACTCTTCTCAATTCAACTTGTTCAGTATCAATGGGTAATTTCCGATCGACATTATCAAATAAAATAGATACTTCAGCAAGATTGCGCATTTTTTGATATTTGTTACCGGAAAAAATCATATCTGTTAAATTCTTGCCTCTCAGTGAACGTATATTTTGTTCACCAAGAATCCACCTTACAGCGTCAGTTATATTACTCTTTCCACAGCCATTTGGTCCAACTATAACTGTAATGCCTGGCGTAATAGTTAATTTTATCTTATTTGCAAATGATTTGAAACCCTTGATTTCAATTTCTTTTAAATACAATTAAATGCCTTTCTTAAATAGCCTTCATCTTTTTTAAAGCTTGATAAGCAGCATCTTGTTCGGCCTCTTTTTTACTTTTACCAATACCTTTGCCAAAAATATTATTATCTATAACCACAGTAATATAAAATTTCTTTTGGTGATCAAGCCCTTCTTCTTTTAAGACTTTATAGTATGGTAGGCAATTAAGGTTTTTTTGGGTTATTTCCTGCAAAAAAGTTTTGTAATTTCTGATAACACGCTCATCTAAAAACATATCCATTTGCTCATTATTAATGAAATTAATAATTATTTTTTTGCATGGTTTCAAACCACCATCCAAGTAAATTGCCCCAAGGCATGATTCCATACAATCAGCCAAAATAGAAAATTTCCCTCTTCCTCTTGACAGGTCAACGCTCTTTCCAAGAATAATATGTTTCTCAAGCATGATATTGTCGGCAAGCTTGACCAAAAATGCCTGACTAATGATTACAGATTTTAATTTAGATAACTTGCCTTCTGAGAAAAAAGGAAATTTCTTATATAATAATTCACTTACGGATAAATTTAAAACTGAATCACCGAGAAATTCTAGTCTCTGAAAGTGATTGATTTCATTTTTTTCTTTTTGGTTAAAGTATGAAGTGTGCGTTAGGGCTTTTTCTAAAAGTTTACGATCCTTAAACTTATATCCTAATTTTGTTTCTAGATTGGTTAAATTTATATTACTTAGCCCCCTTCTGCACACATTCATTTTTAGGTAAACAGAAAAAACTGTTTTAATCTATTGTCTGTTCTCTAAATAGCGAATTACATCTCCCACAAATTTGATTTTTTCAGCATCTTCATCAGATATTTCAATATCAAATTCTTCTTCAAAGGCCATAATCAGTTCAACAATATCTAAAGAATCAGCTCCTAGATCATCAATAAATGAAGAATCTTCCTTTACTTTATCTTCTTCAACACCTAACTGATCAACAATAATTTTTTTTACTTTCTCCATTACTTCCATCTTAAAAACTCCTTATTTCTATAAATTTATTATGGTAAAAATTTCTTAATCCAATGAAACCATGATTAATTTTGCGGTAAACACTTCAACACTATCACATTTTATATGTATAGAAACCAAATATTTATTGCTTTTTATAGTAGCGATCCTTGCTTTGGCTACTAAGAGTTGACCTGCATAAACTGGGTTCTTATATCTTAAGCGGGCAACTCCAGTTAAAACAACGTCAGCATCGATAATTGCCATGGCTAATGAATCAGCAAGAGAAAAAATGTAATGACTTCTTACTAGTTTATTCTTATCAAAGGCCATATCTTTAGTAGCGCGCATAGTGGAAATGCCACTTTTACCTAATTCAATATCAATTAAATCTCCGATGATATCGTTTTTATTTAATGCCTTTACTTTTGATGACGCTTTTTGGGCAAGCACTATTACCCTTTTTCGCATCTCGGGTATTCCCATTTCTAATCTATCTAATCTAATTGTCTGAATACTCACCCTGAACATTTTTGATAACTGTTCATCTGATAAAAAAGGGTTATTAGATATTTTTTCTCTTATTTTTTCCTGTCTTTTTTCTTTGGCCATATTTTTTAGCATTGAATTAAAATTATATTTTAAGAGTACCTATTAATAGTTGTTACTACTATTCACTGCTAGTATATATAATATATTTAATGAAATCAAGTAGTATATTTATAATTTTTTTTTGCCTTAATTTTATATTTATTTTAATAATGTTAAGTTTTTTAATTGATAAAAAGCTAAAAAAATATTTTTTTTAATATGATTTATAATATTCAAATATAACAAATATCGCACCCGTTTAGCGGGTGGTTTAAAAAACCCTAGAAGAGGTTTAGTTTTTTGCTACTTTTTAGCTATTTTTCTTTCGATTTTTTATTTATGCTTAAGCTATAATATTTCTAAGCAATATAACTTCCAACTTTGGGCTTCAGGTGAAAAATTACCATCTAGCTTACCTTAATATTTTTATGGTAAAAACATTTTAACAAAGTTATAGAGTGTCAGAATATTGACACTCTATTCAATACTAATTGTTATATAAAATTATATTCATAAATTATAAATAAGGAAATTGTAATAGCTAAAGTTTATTTTGCTTTTGCTTCAGAAACATTCTTTTCTTCTACAATTTTTTCTCCATTATAATAACCGCAAGAGGGGCAAACATGATGGGAAAGTTTAAATTCATGACATCTGGGACATTCTATTAGGTTAATTGACTTTTCTACCCAATGAGTTCTTCGTTTATTTTTCCTGGATTTTGATATTTTTCTTTTCGGGCAAGCCACTTTTCTTCCTCCTTTTAGAGCATTATAGTTGTTATGTTAATTAGTTACGATTAAGTATTATATTAAATAAATATGTTTTTTGCAAATATATATTTATATTAGTTAAATTATGTATAATATTTTAAGCTATAATAATAATATAAGGCGCAATTCATTATTAAATTCCCTGGGCTTGCAGAGCTGTGATCGCAACTACATCTGCAATTTCTTCAGCAGTACAGCCTCTGGACAAGTCATTTACCGGTTTACGCATTCCTTGTGAAATAGGTCCTATTGCCTCGGCTTTTGCAAGCCTTTGTACTAATTTGTAGGCAATATTAGCAGCTTGCAAGTCTGGGAATATAAGTACATTTGCTTCTCCTGCTATCTTGCTATCAGGGGCTTTCCTTTTTCCTATTTCGGGAATCAATGCCGCATCTGCCTGAAGTTCTCCATCTATTTTTAAATCAGGCGCTTTTTTTCTGACAATATCGGTAGCCTGTATAACCTTGTCTACCAAAGGATGTTTGGCACTACCTTTGGTAGAAAATGAAAGCATGGCAATTTTTGGTTCGACACCTATTAATGCTTTCGCAGTATTTGCGCTGGCAATAGCAATATCAGCCAATTCTTCAGCATTAGGATCAGGGAATAAAGCACAATCGGCAAACAATATTGCACCGTTCTCACCGTATGAACAATCAGGAACAATCAGAATAAAAGAACTCGAAACAATTTTAACATTACTGGATGTTTTAATTGTTTGTAAGGCAGGTCTAAAAACATCACCGGTTGCGTTGATTGAGCCTGCTACTAATCCATCTGCATCATTTTGATAAACCATTAAGGCTCCATAATAGAGTGGATTTTTTAGTAATTCTCTTGCTTCATTCTGGGAAATTCCTTTATTCTTTCTTAAATTGTAATATATTTCAGCATAGGCTTCCAGATTAATAGAATTTTCTGGATCAATAATTTCAATTTTCTCTGGAAAATTTACATTATGTTTTTTTGCAACTTCTTTTATTTTATCTTCCTTTCCCAAGAAAACAAGTTTTGCAAATCCTTCTCGATAAATAATCTGTGCAGCCTCAATCATTCTGGGTTCTTCTCCTTCAGGCAAGACAATTTTCTTGATGTTTTCTTTTGCCTTTTCTCTGATATTTTCTGAAATACTCATATCGGCTTAATTCTCCCTCCTAAATAATTCTTTTAATAATTTAGTAATATTGATGTATAATTATAGCATAAAAAATACTATTTATCGAGGAAAGACATGGAAACATTAGGCATTATTGCTGAATATAATCCTTTTCATAATGGACATCTATATCATTTGCAAAAATCAAAAGAGATAACCGGGGCTAAGCATAGTATTGCTATAATAAGCGGGAATTTTCTTCAAAGGGGAGAGCCGGCTATTTTAGACAAATGGACTCGTACTATAATGGCTTTAAAAGCTGGGATTGATCTTGTTATTGAGATTCCATTTGTTTTTGCAAGCCAAGATGCCCGTGGATTTGCTCATGCCGGTATTCAACTTTTGAATTATTTGGGTATTGTAGATTGTGTTTCTTTTGGTTGTGAGGAAAGCCAAATAGCATGTTTAAATGAATTAGTAGAGTTGTTAAAAAAAGAACCACTCTATTTCCAAAAAATACTAAAGGAAGAGGTAAAAAAAGGTGAAAATTACCCAAAAATACGGGAGAAGGCAATAGTAAAATATTATAAGAAGTTTGGAACTAAATTTAAAAACAATTCAATAGAGAAATTGAAAGAACTATTAAAACAACCAAATAATGTTTTGGCTTTAGAATATATGATATCTTTAAAAAATACAAATAGCTCTATTAAGCCATTTCCAATCAATCGTATCGGTTCAAACTATTTACAGGATAAATTAGAAGGGAAATATTCCAGTGCTACTGCAATAAGAGAAAGAATATTTAAAAATATTTTTAATAATAACCCTATTCCTTTAGAAGGATTAAGCCCATCTATGCCTGTTTCTTCATATCAAATAATTCTAGATGAACTAAAAAAAGGCATTAATCCTATTACAATATCATGTTTTGAACAGGGAATTTTTAGCCAATTAAGAAGAATGCCAATTGAAGAAATCAAAGAATTGCATGGTATTCAAGAAGGATTAGAAAATAGGCTAAAAGAAAGTGCAATATCATCTTTTAACATTGAAAATTTAATACAAAAAACTAAAAGTAAACGCTATACCAGGACCAGAATACAAAGGATATTAGTTCATAGTTTATTTAATTTGAAACATAAAGAGATTGTGGCTTTTAACAATAAAGGTCCTCTCTATTGTCGGGTTCTCGGCATGACAGAAAACGGCAAAATGTTACTTAAAAGAATTAAATCGAAATCAAAATTGCCTATTATTATTAAATTAAATAATTTTTACCAACAAAATAAATTTAGTGGAGATGTGATAGTACAAAAAATGTTAAATTACGATATATTGGCTACCAACCTATATGTATTAGGGTATAAACTTAAAATGGCCAGAGTAGGAGCCCAGGATTATACCAGGAAAATTATAATTTTACCATGATAAAGATGAAGAGAAGCTATCTGACAATTTTTCACCCGAAGGCCAAAACTAGCAGTTAAATTGCTTAGAATTATTCAGTTATAATATAAGAAAAAAGCCGAACAAAAAAAGTAACTAAGAAAAAGTTGAACCCCTTTTAGGGACTCTTAAAGCAACCTGCTTAGCGGGTACGATATTTACTGAATTTTATTTTCAATTGTTTGGCAACATATGCCGGTACTAAATCGCTGATACAACCATTTAAAGAGGCAATTTCTTTGACTATGCTGGAGTTAAGATAAGAGTATTTTGTACTTGTTACCATAAAGACTGTTTCAATTTCCGGAGCCATTTTCTTATTAATAAGAGCAAATTGAGACTCGTATTCGAAATCAGAAATTGCCCTCATACCTCTCAATATTACATTTGCCTTATTTGAACGTACACAGTCGATTAATAACCCATCAAAAGACTGGACTTCAATTCCTTTTAAATCTTTAACTACTTTATTAATCATAACTTTTTTTTCTTCAATGGAGAAAAAAGATTTTTTACGTGAATTTTCTGCAATAACAACAATTACTTTATCAAATATATTGCTTGCCCTTTTAATAATATCAAGATGCCCATTAGTAATTGGATCAAAACTTCCTGGATAGATGGCTTTTATCATCAATATCTCCTTTTAATGATTATTTACCCTTTATAATTAAAAAGTGTAATTTTAGTTTTTCCATATCTTTTTTCTTTAAGAAAGAATAACTTTTCAAAACTCCCCTGCACATCTTCATTGATCTGATGTTGTGCTATAATTATAGAATTATTTTTTAAAATATAGTTTCTTTCAATTTCATATAATGTTTTTTGAATAATATTTTTATAATAAGGTGGATCTAAGAAAATAATATCAAATTTCTTCTGTTTAAAGTTCAGCATTTTTAATGACTGCATATGATTATTGTTTATAATGTTTGAAAAATCATTTTGATTAATTTTAATTAAATTCGATTTAATTAAATCTATGGCATGACTATTGATCTCTACAAAAGTAACTCTTTTTGCACCCCTGCTAAGGGCTTCTATGCCAATGGCACCTGTCCCTGCAAATAAATCTAAAAAATCAGATTCAATAACTTTGAATCCAAGTATATCAAACACAGCTTCCCTTATTTTGGATGGTGTAGGTCTAATTTTTTTGCCAGGGAATGATTGTAATGGGAATCCTTTATATAAACCTGCTATAATTCTCATCAAAATATCACCTTTTGAAATATTTTATGTTATTAAAACAATTTTAAATAATATTATCTGTTTGCTTGATTAATGTTACTCAACTATGATAAAATATATTTTGTAATTTTTCAAGAATATATTATCTGGAGGAAATAATTATGGCAAAATGTGACATTTGTGGAAAAACCCCTCTATTTGGGAAACAGATTAGTCATTCGCATAAATTAAGTAATAGAAAATGGTCTGTTAATATTCAAAAAGTTAGAGTTAAGGTTAATAATACTGTTCGCAAAGTAAATGTATGTACTAAATGCTTAAAATCAGGCAGAGTAGAAAAGATTGCCTAATTTGCTTTTTTATTGGAATCTAAAAGATTATATTGCTAATTAATGATTATAAATTATTTTTAAAAAAATCTTATAAAAGATTATCAAAAATTAATTAATTTCTGATAATCTTTTTTTATTTAATCATGAAAAAAGATATAGAGCAGCTATCTGACAATTTGTCATCTGATAAACCTCTTTTAGGAATTCTTAAAACTACCTGCTTTATAGGTGCGATATTTACTGATTCATCTGAAATATTTTTTTTATCCTATTAATTACACTTTCAGTGATATAATCAGGGGTAGAAGCTCCACTGGTAATTCCGATTTTATTCTTTTCTTTAAACCAGTTTTTCTTTATCTCTTGGGCTGTTTCGATATGATGTGTGTCTACACCTATTTTTTTACTTAATTGGGCTAAGCGGGTAGTATTAGCACTATTTAATCCACCAACTACAATCATTAAGTCCACTTTCTTAGCTAATTTTCTAGTTGAGTTTTGTCTTAGACTTGTTGCCTTGCATATTGTATTAAAAATCCTTAATTCCTCAACGTTTTCAAATATTTTGGAAATTATTTGCTTAAATTCTTCTTTATCTTTAGTTGTTTGTGAGATTAATCCAATTTTACTTTTATCACTAAACGAATAGTCTTTAATGTCATCAATGGATTGGAAAACCTTAGCATTAACATTATTGTAACTCAATAAGCTTTTTATTTCAGGGTGGTTAGTGTCACCAAAAATTATAATTTGGTAATTTTCTTTTCTTAAAAGATCTGTAATTTGATGTAATTTTTTAACATAAGGGCATGTTGTGTCAATGAGTTTGAGATCATGTTTTTTCGCCAATTGTCTTTCATGATATGAAATGCCATGAGCTCTGGTAATAAGATATTTGTGAAAGGGAACCTGCGAAACATCCTGAACTATGTGAACTCCTTTTGATTCAAATTCACTTATAACTTGGGGGTTATGGATAATTTCTCCAAGCATGTAGATATTGTCATTTTGTATTTCTTTTAGCAGCTGGTTCGCCTTGTTAATTGCTCTTTTTACCCCGAAACAAAAACCAATGTTTTGGGCTTTAAATATTTCCAATCTATGTGTTCTCCCTTCCTTGAATTACTCTTAATACTATTTTAATTACAGCATTGATATTTTTATCCGAGGTATCCACTATAATAGCATCTTTGGGTACGGTCAACGGAGAAAATTCTCTTTTACTGTCAAGATTATCACGTTTAATAATTTCTGATTTTACTTCTTGCAATGTAACGTGATATCCCTTTTTTAGAAGTTCTTTATATCTTCGTGTAGTTCTTGTTTTTCCATCAGCCATAAGAAAAAATTTTAAATCAGCATTAGGTAATATGACTGTACCAATGTCTCTTCCCTCCATAACTATAGGTCTGTTTTCAGCCAGCAAACGTTGCAGAGGTATTAAATTTCTACGTACAGATTCATGACGAGCTACAAATGATACATTTTTATCAATTTCAGGGCTGTGTATTTTTTCTGTAATGACATTACTTTGTTCGAAAAATAACGCTAAATTTTGTTTATGTTGATGTTTCTTTGTCAATTGATCAACAATATTTTTTGATAAAGAATCCATAACTTCTGCTTTTTTAACATCTAAATTTTCTTTTAAAGCACAAAAAGTTACATAGCGATAGAGATCACCTGTATTTATATAGGAATATCCTAATTTTTGAGCAATAATTTTTGCCACAGTGCTTTTGCCGGCCCCTGCGGGGCCATCAATTGTAATAACCAATTCACTATTTTTATAGTTCAAAATATTATCCCTTTTTATTTCATAATGTATTTTTTATTTTTTCTACTTCTTCACAATCAAGATACCTATAATGGCCGGTTTTCAAATTTTCTAAAGCAAGCAAACCAATTTTAATTCTTTTTAATCTTACTACATTATAATTGAGGTAGGAAAACATTCTCCTGATTTGTCTTTTTTTGCCTTCCCGTATGGTGACTTCTAATGTTGAAGTAGTCTTATTTTTCTTTAAAATGATAGCCCTGCAGGGACTGCTAGTAAAGGTTGGAGACAAAGGTATTCCTTGCTGAATTTTCGCTAATTCTTCCTTATTTGGGAACCCTTTTACCTTAACTATATAGACTTTATCAATTTTCTTTTTAGGATGAGTCAACTTATAAATCAAATCACCATCATTTGTTAATAAAACCAAACCCTCGGAAAGATAATCAAGTCGCCCGGCATAATTAATCCTGGTCTTGATTTCCTTCAGTAAATCATAGATAGTTGGTCTACCAAATGGGTCGAAGTATGTACATAAATAACCCCTTGGTTTGTTTAGCAAGATATATATATTTTCTATGTTTTGGTTGATTATTTTATGGTCAATTTCTACTATATCTTTCGAGGGATCAATGCAAGTACCTAGCCTTGTCACAATAGAGTGATTTACTTTTACCCTACCCTGAACAATTAAATCTTCACATTTTCTTCTCGAATCAATCCCTTGTTTCGCTAAATATTTTTGTAATCTGATTTTCTTCATCACCAAGCCCCAATTGGTCGATAGGAGGTAAGTCTAATAAGCTCTTTAATCCAAAATGAAGTAAGAATCTTTCAGTAACACGATATAGCAAAGGATTACCAGGAACCTTTTTCCTTCCGCTAACTTTTATAAAATCATTTTTTAAAAGATTCAATAATATACTGCTGCAATTTACACCCCTTATTTTCTCAATTTCCAAACGAGTTACCGGCTGATTATAGGCAATGATGGCTAAAGTTTCAATTGAGGATTTAGATAATACATATTTTTTTTCATTATTGTACATTTTTTTAATCCATTCAGCATAATCGGGTTTTGTAGCAAAAGAAAAACCCTTTGCAACTTCTTGAATAAAAAAGGGTCGATTGTGTTCCTGATACTCAGATTGAAGAGTCTTTATTATTGCTTTTATATCTTTACTATCTTTCCCGGTAATATTTTTAATTTTTTTTATAGATAAAGGCTTGTTTGATAAAAACAATAGAACTTCGATTATTCTTTTCCATTTATTCTGTGATTTATTTTCTCTTTCGATAATTTTTTATCATCCTTTCTATAAAAGATAATATCTCCAAAATTTCTATATTGAATATAATATATTTTATCCTGACATATTAATTCTAATAAAGCTAAAAATATTACAATGATTTCTATTCTTGAACAATCATCAGCAATCATTTTATGAAAAGATAATTTACCTTTATTTTGTCTAAACTTTTCTTCGATTTCCTCGATTTTTTGCATAATATTATGCTCACGTTTTTTTAAATTGATTGTATTGTGCTCTTTTTTTCTAGATAATATTGATTCAATAGCCAGAATAAGATCGGAAAAATCATTTGTCTGGTACTTTTCCTTATTTTCTATCTTTGGATCATGATAAGTTAAATATATATCCCTTTGTTTTATTTCTTTATCTTCGAATATTCTGATTAAAGAATGGTATTTTTTATACTCTATCCAATATTCATCGCTTGAGAACTTATAATCTTCTTCAATTTCTTCCTCAGACTGTTCTTGCTGAATTGGTAGCAATAGACTGGATTTCCATAGTATTAGATTAGATATTGAAGTAAGAAAATCAGCGGCAATATCTAAGTTTATAGAACCTGGTCGTGATAAAATCATATAGGAAAGATATTTTTCAAGGATATCCAGCAATGATATTTCGTTCGGGTCCATTTCCCCATTTTTAACTCTATAGAATAATTGTTGTACATAATTTATAAACTGTTCAATTTTTCTTTTATTAGAATTGTCTTTTTTCATGCATAATCTATCTTCATTGCCTTTCTAACTTCAGACAAAGTTTTCTTTGCAACCTTTCTTGCTTCCTCACTACCTTTCATTAAGATGTCCCATACTAATTGAGGATTTCTTTCATAATAATTTCTTTTTTCCCTAAAAGATTGAAATGATTGAATCAATACATCTGCTAATTTTTTTTTACATGCTACACAGCCTAAGTGAGCCTTGCGGCAATCTCTTCCAATATTTAGGAATTCTTTTTTGTTAAATATTTCATGATATTTATATACTACGCATACTTCAGGATGGCCTGGATCTGATAATCTTATTTTTTCCGGGTCAGTTATCATGGAAAGAACTTTATTCTTTATGTCTTCAGGTTTATCAGATAAAGTAATGTCATTTTTCAAGCTTTTACTCATTTTCCTACCATCAGTACCAGGGATTCTGGGGGTATGTGAAAGCTTAAGCTTTGGTATCGGAAAAACAGTGTTATAGAGATTATTAAACCGTCGACCTATTTCCCTGGCTAATTCTACATGGGGAGATTGGTCTTCTCCTACCGGAACAGCGTTTGATTTATAGATTAATATGTCAGATGCCATTAAAACCGGATATCCAAGCAGTCCATATCCCATATTTTCTTTTAGATTAAGATCCCTAACTTGTTCTTTTAATACAGGATTTCTTTCTAGCCATGCTAAGGGTGTAATCATTGATAACAGCAAATGAAGTTCGGCATGTTCTGGCACATGAGACTGGATTAACAGAGTGCTTTTATCAGGGTCAATTCCGGCACTTAACCAATCTATTACCATTTCTATCATATTTTCTTTCATCATTGATGTATTATCATATCCTGTTGTAAGTGCATGCCAATCTACTACTCCATAATAACATTTATATTCATTCTGCAATTGAATCCAATTGGTTAATGCTCCATAGTAATTTCCTATATGGAGTTTGCCGGTTGGTCTCATTCCACTGAAAATAACACCTTTCATGTAATATTTTGCCTCCTTTATTTATCTTGTATTTTTATTTACTCAAAATACCAATGAATAAAATATTTGGTGTTTCTGTCTATAATTTTAGACAAATATACGGAATATATAAAAAACAATTGGGAACAATACTTTCCCAATAAAACCTGTGAATATCAATAACAATAAAATTATCATGCCGTAAGTATGGTTAATTTTAGCATACTGCTTAGCCCATTGTGGCGGCAATATTCCTAATAGAATATGCTGTCCGTCCAAAGGTGGAATTGGTAATAAGTTAAATAATGCTAAAGCTAAGTTAATCAAAACACCCGTCTGCAGGAAAATTATCCACCCTCTAATACACCCTCTAATAAATGTTAACATAAGATCTGGCAAATGACTAAGGTTATTAAACAAAATATTTTGCAAGAATACATTATTTAATCTGTACAATATTGCAAATAAGAAAGCAACTAAAATATTGGATAAAGGACCAGCTAATGATACTTTTATCATATCTTTTTTGGGATTTCGCAAATTTCCATAATTAATAGGGACAGGTTTTGCCCAGCCAATGCGAAAAATAATTAACATTAATGTTCCTACCGGATCAAGGTGTGCAATTGGGTTAAGTGTTAATCTTCCAGCTAGCTTAGCCGTAGGGTCTCCATAGTAATAAGCAATAAATCCATGCGCATATTCGTGCACTGTTATTGCAATTAATACTGCAGGAACACTCCATAGAATTTCAAGAATATTGTTTAACATATATTCATATAACCTTTTTTTCTTTTAACATTTTAACAAATGATAGTTCATCATTTTTATTTCTTAGAATACCGTTTAATTGAAGATATAATACTAATTTTAATATTTTAGCATAAATCGGATTGGGCTTCATGCCTATTTGCGTTAAATCATGCCCAGAAATATAAGTAGACGTTTTTTTATAATTATTCAAATATTTTTTTATTCGATTGATTATGAGCTTATTTTTCTTTTCCTCCAATAAAATAATAAAGAGTAACTCATTGTCTATATTCTTTAAATGATAATATATATGACTTGGCAAAATTTCCTCTTTATTTAAAATGCTTATTATCCTGTTTTTCCACTCAAGCAGTCTTTCAAGTTTTTTAATATTTCTTTCACTTAATCCGATTCGTTTTTTGATATGTTTAATCTCTAAATTTGATAGCTTTAATAGATAATATAAATACAAAACACCTTTATTTATCTTCTCTTCAGGGAATTTAATATCCCAGTAAATCATCATTTCTTCTATTTGCTTAAATCGTTCAATGAGAGGTTGATTTAGCCTTAGGTTGGGAATTACACTAGAAAGAATGCCTAACTCATCCATCCTTTTGAGTACTTTAATTGGTTTTTGTTCCTGTAAAATAATCAATAATTCTTCATTGAGTCTTTTTTTCCGAATAAGAGAAACTAACCCTTCTTTGACTGCTTTCCTAAGAAATTTTTCTGTTGTCTGTTCAAGCGTAAAATCATATCTTTGCTCAAATCGAACAGCTCTTATGATTCTAGCAGGATCTTCTGTAAAACTTAGGCTATATAGGATTCTTATTTTTTTTAGCTCTAAATCTCTCTTACCTCCAAAGAAATCAAGTAACCTTGCGAATTTATCCTTATTTAGTTGTATTGCCATAGCATTGATAGTAAAATCCCTGCGATACAAATCTTTTTTTATAGAAGCAAATTCAACTTTCGGTAATGCAGCAGGGAATTCGTAAAATTCTCTTCTTGCAGATGCAAAATCAATCTTTAATCCGTTTGGCAATATCACAACTGCTGTTTTAAATTTTTGATGGCTTCTCATTTTTCCATTTGTCTTGCTACAAAAATATCTAGCAAATTTAATAGCATTTTCTTCAATAACTATGTCCAGATCCAGGTTTGGTATTCCTAGAAATAAATCTCTTACAATACCGCCAACCATAAAGATAGAATAGCCCAAATCATCCCCAGCCTGGCCTATTTGATACAAGACATCAAGAATATCTCTAGGGAAATATTGATGAATCAAAGCTTCAATTTTTTCTTTACCAGAATTATAATGTCCGTTTCTTTTTTCAAATAGAGAATATGATTCTCTGTTAATATCTTTTTCGCCATATAGGCTTCTGATTAGATCTGTCCTTGTGATTATTCCCTCTAACTTCCCCTTTTCATTTAAAACTAATACCCTACCAACATCATATTTAATCATTAATTCTTGAATTTCTAACATTGGTGTATATAAATTAACACTAATAACATTCTCAGACATATAAATATCAACTGTTTCATTTTCATAACGATGGTGTTTGGCCTTATAAATTTCTTGACGTGTTATAATACCTACTAATTTTTCTTTATCCATTACTGGGAAACCGTTATGCCCATAGCGCAACATTATTTTAGATGCTTCTTCAATTGTAGTGTGAACATCTAAGGTTTTAACCGGGCTGGTCATGATATTTATTGCTAATGTTTCTGCTTCTATGTGATTATTTATAATTTCTTTTATTTTATTTTCTACTTCTATTAAAGATAATTTTCTTACTACTGCTGATGCTGCCTGGGAATGACCACCCCCACCTATGCTTTTCAATATCTTACCAACATTTACTGAATTTCTATTGCTTCTTCCAACTACATAAATTCTATCTTTCATTTGCACTAAAACAAAAATTATATCACTATTAACTATTTCAATTAATTTATGGGTAACAAGGGCTAAACCTTCAATATATTCTCCAACCTTGTTTTTTGCAAAAACAACACTTATTCCCTTAAAATACTTTTCTTGAGAATTTGAAATTAAACTATTTAATAGTTTTTTCTGTTGTGAATTTAAACCAATATTAGTAAATTTATTAACGGTTCTTAAATTTACACCAATATAAAAAAGATAACTCAATACGTCAATATCTTCTTTCGTTGTCGTAGAGAAAGTTAGAGATCCAGTATCTTCATATATACCCAGGGCAAATAAAGTAGCTTCTAAAGATGTTATGGCAATATTTTGCTTAATTATAACATTTAACAGTATTGTAGTAGCTGCTCCCACTTCTTTTATAGTACTATTATTTGCCTTAATATCGTTTTCTGTTGTCGGATGATGATCGTAAATTATGATTTTTAGTTTATTATTATTCAATAAGGATTCAAATGGACCAATTCTGTCTTTTTGCCTGGTATCGACAATAATTAATTCTGAAATATTTGCCATATCAATTTGTTTTAGTGAGGATATATTTAAAGCATTGCCATACAAAGAAAGATATTTTCGAACATTTTCTTCAACAGCGCCAGGGAAAACAATAAATGCATCAGGATATATCTTTTTGGCAGCAATCATGGAAGCAAGACAATCAAAATCTGCGCTGGTATGACCAATGATTACTTTCATAATATCTCATCCGTTATCTAAAAATATTGAATATATATAATCTTTCAGGAAAGGATTACAAGCAAATATCGCACCCGCATAGTGCGTGTCTTTAAGTACCCCCAAAAGAGTTTTATTTTAGCTCTTTCTTCTTTCGATTTTATTTATACTTTAGCCAGAATATTTCTTAAGCAATATAACTTTTGACTTTGGACTTCAGGTAATAAATTATTAGATAGCCTATCTTAATCTTTATTTATGGTAATACTATTTTAGTTAAGTTTTTTTAATCCACATTTATCAATGACAGCTAATAACAAGGGTTCTTCTTCCGGTTTTTTATCAATAATGTGAAAAGCATTCTTTGCTATATTTTTTGCATTAAAATATCTTTTTTCATCATTAAAATATAGTGTTGCTAAAGCCTCTTTTAAACTTACGTAATCACCTTTTTTCTTTTTTAATATTATTCCGACAGATAAATCTACTTTTGCATCTTTCACTTCCCTGCCTGCTCCCAGGGCCATAGAAGCTTCACCAATCATGCGTGCATCAACTACATCAATAAATCCATTTCTTTCAGAATATATATTTTTTTTATACTTTGCTTTCGGTAATAAATCAGTGCTGTCTATTTGCCTTATATCACCATTTTGGCTTTTTACTATTTGCCTGAATTTTCCTAATGCCTTACCATTTCCTAAAACCTCTTTTAGTATATTAACTCCATCTTTTGGATTACTAATAACTTCAGCTGCCATTAACATGTATGACCCTATACAAAGACAAAGTTCTCTTAAATCATCAGGACCTTGATTATTTAATAATGCAATTGCTTCTTCTATTTCAAGAGAATTGCCAATTGCATATCCCAGGGGTTGATCCATCGAGGAAACAATTGCATAAGTAGCTTTATTATTATTTTCCCCAATATTAACCATTGTTTTGCCTAACAAAATGGCATCATTAATATTTTTTATAAAAGCTCCCTTACCAACTGTTATATTTAAAACAAATGCATCTGCCCCACCAGCAATCTTTTTGCTCATAATACTACTGGCAATCAGGGGAATGCTGTCGATGGTACCCGTAACATCTCTTAAGGAATATATTTTTTTATCTGCTGGTGCAATATTAATATTGGCACTGATAATCGAGGCGTTCACATCTTTAACAATTTCAATAAACCTTCTAATAGAAAGATTGGTTTTAAAGCCATTTATTGATTCTAATTTATCAATAGTTCCACCAGTATGACCTAATCCACGACCAGAAATTTTAGGAATCGGAACACCTGCAGCAGCAACCATTGGTAACAATGCCAGAGAAGTTTTATCTCCAACACCTCCTGTGCTATGTTTATCAATTTTTTTCCCAGATATTGAGCTTAGATCTAATGTTTCACCTGATTTAGCCATGGTTATAGTCAAATCATTAATTTCCCGTTCAGTCATTCCATTAAACCAAATAGCCATAAGAAGTGAGGACATTTGATAATCTCGTATTTTTCCGTTTAAGTAATTATCAATAATAAATTGTATTTCTTCTGTAGATAGCGCTTTGTTGTTCTTTTTTTTCTCAATAATTCCGATAATATTCACAACAGAAGTAGTCAGAGGACTAGATGTCCCTGAAATCCTTTCAAAATAATATTTTAACTTATTACAGTGAAAATCGTACTCGCATAGCGGGTAGATTAAGAGCCTTTAAAAGAAGTTTATCTTTTTTTTACTCTTTTTCTTTTTTCGATTTTTTGTTTATATTTTAACTATACTTCTAAGAAATATTGTTTTATATTTTGAGTTTCAGGTGAAAAATTGTTAGATAGCATATCTTAATTTTTATTTCTGACAAAACTATTTTATTTAACCATTACCAACTTTTAAGAAGTTGGTAATGGTTAAATAAATATAATATTATAAAAATAAAGGTATAAAAACCAACGATACAATGGACATAACTTTAATTAAAATATTCATAGATGGCCCTGCTGTATCTTTAAAAGGGTCTCCGACTGTATCACCGATAACTCCTGCTTGATGTGCTGGTGAATTTTTACCACCATAGTTTCCTTTCTCGATATATTTTTTTGCATTATCCCAGGCACCCCCGGAATTGGCCATCATAATCGCTAAAAATACTCCTACAACAACTGAACCCAGTAAAAGACCCCCAAGAGCTTCTGGACCAAGAAATACGCCAACAAAAATAGGAGCAATAATAGCAAGCAATCCTGGTATTATCATTTCTTTCAGTGCACCCTTTGTGCTAATATCTACACATTTTTCTGGTTCTGGTTTAGCAGTGCCTTCTTTTAAACCAGGTATTTCTTTAAATTGTCTTCTTACTTCAGCAATCATTAATGACGCGGTTTTTCCAACAGCTTCTATTGTCATGGAAGCAAAAAGGAATGGTAATATGCCTCCAATAAAAATACCAATCATTACCATGGGATTAGTAATACTAATAATACTCAATTCTACAGATTTACTATATGCAGTAAATAATGCTAATGCGGTTAAAGCGGCTGAGCCAATGGCAAATCCTTTCCCAATAGCTGCAGTAGTATTTCCTACAGCATCCAATGAATCGGTAATCTTTCTTACTTCAGGTTTCAGCCCAGCCATTTCGGCTATTCCTCC
This sequence comes from uncultured Atribacterota bacterium, assembly GCA_964485485.1. GTDB lineage: Bacteria > Atribacterota > Phoenicimicrobiia > Phoenicimicrobiales > Stramentimicrobiaceae > Oleincola. The sequence continues at coordinate 52,009 of CAZAJW010000234.1, forward strand.
TGCATTATCTGCTATAGGTCCATAAGAATCAACCGATACTGTCATGCCTACAATAGATAGCATTCCAACTGCAGCAACAGATATGCCATACAGCCCTGCAAAATAATGAGAAACATAAATTGCTATACAAATGACAATAATAGGTAATGCTGTGCTTTTGAGCCCCACCGCAAATCCTTCCAGAATTGTAGTTGCAGCTCCTGTTAATGATGCTTCTGATATTCTTTTTACCGGAGAATAATCATAGGAAGTATAATATTCTGTAATCAACCCAATTGCTACACCGGCAATTAAACCGGAAATCGTTGCAAAGAATATTGACAGATTTCCAAACAATGCATAAGACAAAGCAAAAGACACAACTACTACCAGTGCACCACTTATATATGTACCTAAATTTAATGCCTTATGGATACTTCGGTCATCCTTGGGGGATATGAAAAAAGTTGCAATAATTACAGAAATGATCCCACAAGAAGCAAGAATTAAGGGATAGGTAATATAGTTTACCGAATCGTGCAATATGCTACCCAATATCATGCATGACAAAATAGAACCTACAAAAGATTCGAACAAATCTGCTCCCATCCCTGCTACATCTCCAACATTGTCTCCAACATTGTCTGCTATTACTGCAGGGTTCCTTGGATCGTCTTCAGGTATTCCTGCCTCAACTTTTCCAACTAAATCAGCTCCTACATCTGCAGCTTTCGTATAGATACCACCACCAACTCTGGCAAATAGAGCTATTGAACTAGCACCTAAAGCGAAGCCATTAATTAAGTTAGGGTCTTCGTATAAATAATATAAAATACCTAAACCAACTAGGCCAAAACCGGCTACTGACATACCCATTACTGCTCCTCCGGAAAAGGCAATTTTTAGTGCTTTTGCCAATCCGGATTCCTGAGCTGCAAATGTGGTTCTTGCGTTAGTCTTTGTAGCAATTTTCATACCTATAAATCCTGCTAATGCCGAACATGCTGCTCCAAATACAAATGAAATACCAGTTATGTTTCCTCTAACTAATACAATTATAATTGCAATGATAATAACAAAAAATATCAAAATCGAATATTCTCTTTTTAAAAATGTCATTGCACCTTTTTCAATCGACATTGAGAGTTGCTGCATTAAATCGCTCCCTGCTTTTTCAGACATAACACGTTTTGCCAGTATCATTGCATATAACAACGATATTAAACCACTAAGAATGATCATCATCTTAATTACCAACATTTTTGACTCCTTTTATATTAATAAAATTTATACAGCCAATACATATAAATATAAGTAAAATTATAATTATTTTCTATATAAACTATAAATGGATAAAATAATTATAAATCAATATTACTATTAATATAATATTATTTTATCACATTTAAAATTACAAGGTGGTTCCCATATTTCTAAAAAACAAAAGGAAACCACCTTATTTTTACTACACAAATATATGAAAATATAAATATATGTGATTATTGATTTTTTGTTTTATTCCTTTAAAACTGCATGTGCGGCAGCTAATCTGGCAATCGGTACCCTGAAAGGAGAACAGCTTACGTAATTCAATCCAGTTCTGTGACAAAATTCAACGGAATTTGGCTCTCCTCCGTGTTCTCCACATATTCCAATCTCTAAATCTGGATTTGTTTTTCTGCCTAATTCTACACCGGTTTGAACTAGTTTTCCAACTCCTTCTGTATCTAAAACTTCAAAAGGATTTTCTTTTAATATTCCTTCATCAACATATTTTAGTAAAAATTTTCCTTCTGCATCGTCTCTGCTTATACCGAATGTTGTCTGGGTCAAGTCGTTGGTTCCAAAGGAGAAGAATTCTGCATATTTAGCAATTTCATCAGCAGTTAATGCCGCCCTTGGTAATTCTATCATGGTCCCTACTTTATATTCTAAATTTAGATGTTCCTTGGAAATAATTTCTTCGGCTAATTTTTTAGTTTTATCATAAATTGGTTTTAATTCATTGACATGTCCAACCAGAGGAATCATTATTTCAGGTTTTACGTCAACCCCTTGTTTTTTTAATTCAACGCTTGCTTCAATAATAGCTTTTACTTGCATCTCATAAATCTCAGGATACAATAATCCTAAACGGCATCCTCTTAAGCCAAGCATAGGATTCATTTCCTGTAACATTCTTATTCTCTCTAATATATTTTCCTGCTTTTCTAGTTCTTCCTTATTTTGCGGTTTCTCTAATTTTAGTGTTGTTACCTTTACCAATGTTTCTTCGAAATTAGGTAAAAATTCATGTAAAGGTGGGTCTAGCAAACGAATAATTACAGGAAAACCATGCATTGCTTTTAATATTCCAACAAAGTCACTTTTTTGCATAGGTAATAACTTATCCAATTCTTTTTGCCGTGATTTCTTGGTATCAGAAGTAATCATAGCTTGTACAATAGGTAATCGCTCAGGTGCCATAAACATATGTTCAGTTCTACATAAACCTATTCCTTCTGCTCCTAAATCTCTTGCTTTTTGAGCATCTTCCGGGGTATCAGCATTTGCGTAAACACCCAGTTTTCTGATATCGTCGGCCCAGGAAAGTAATAGGGTAAATTCCTCACTCATTTTTGGTTCAATCATAGGAACTTTTCCTTCGAATACCTTTCCATTACCTCCATCAATCGTTATCAGGTCACCTTTCTTGATTATTTTTTCTTTGACAGTAAAGGTCTCTTTTTTTGAATTAATTCTAATATCACTACAACCAGCAACACAGGGCATACCCATTCCTCTTGCTACCACAGCAGCGTGACTCGTCATGCCGCCCCTGCTGGTCAAAGTACCCTTTGCTGCAACCATGCCATGTATATCATCCGGCGTTGTTTCTGTTCTTACCAATATGACATCTTCTCCGTTTTTACCCATTTCTTCAGCTTCATCAGCAGTAAAGACAACTTTACCTGAAGCTGCACCGGGTGAAGCTGGTAACCCCTTAGCAATAGATTCAATATCAGCTTCAGGATCAATCCTACGATGGAGCAATTGATTTAATTGCATTGGTTCAACTCTGCTAACAGCAATTCTCTTATCAATAACACCCTCATTAACCATATCAACGGCAATTTTTAATGCTGCCTGTGCGGTTCGTTTGCCTGTTCTTGTCTGAAGAAGGTAAAGTTTCCCTTGTTCAATGGTAAATTCAAAATCCTGAACATCCTTGTAATTTATTTCCAATGATTTTATAATGCGTATTAATTCTTCATATGTATCTGGTAGATCCTTCTTAAGGTCATCCAAGGGCTTTGGTGTCCTGATTCCAGCTACAACATCTTCACCCTGGGCATTTAAAAGATATTCACCATAATTTTCTTTTTCACCTGTAGAAGGGTTTCGAGTAAAACCAACCCCTGTTCCGGAATCATTTCCCATATTTCCGAAAACCATTTCCTGAACATTAACAGCAGTTCCCAAATCATCAGGAATCTTATGTATTCGGCGATAGGTAATGGCGCGTTTATTATCCCAGGAACTAAAAACAGCCTCTATAGACATATCCAGTTGCTGTTGAGGGTCATCGGGAAACTTTTTCCCCGTTTCTTTTAGAACCAGGCTTTTATACTGTTTAACAAGTTCTTTCAGTCCTTCTACATTTATTTCAGCATCAATTTCTACTTCTTGTTTTTCCTTGATTTGATCCAATATTTCTTCAAAAAGATCTCCCTTAATACCCATTACTACATTACCAAACATTTGAATAAATCTGCGATAGCTGTCATAGACAAATCTTTCATCATTTGTTTTTTTATGCATCGCTTTAATTGTATCTTCGTTTAATCCTAAATTAAGAACAGTATCCATCATTCCAGGCATAGAAATAGCAGCACCTGAACGTACAGATACCAGCAACGGATTTTCTGAATCCCCTAACTTCTTATTGGCTTTCTTCTCCAATTTTTTTAAGTTTTCATTAACCTGTTCCGATAGTCCTTCCGGAAATTTTTTCGATTTTGTATATTCAATGCAGGCTTCTGAGGTTATAGTGAATCCCTGAGGTACTGGTATCCCCATTTTAGTCATTTCGGCTAAATTGGCCCCCTTACCTCCTAACAATCTTTTCATATCCTTATTTCCTTCATCAAAAAAATAGACATATTTTTTCATTGATTTTAATTCTCCTCTCTTTTATTGTATCAAATAAACAAAAAATGTTTTTTATTAAGATAATCTAAAAAATATTATTTTTCAAATAATTCATCTTGATTCACCCTTGGCAAGGGCAATCTTGGATAAATCTGCCACACTATAGTACATGTTTGTGATATTTTTTAATAGTGCTAAACGATTATTCCTGATTAATTCATCTTTATCCATTACCAACACGCTATCAAAAAACGAGTTAATAGGTTCAGTCATTAATTCTAAATAATCAAATATTTTATCATATTCTTGTTTCAAAACTGCTTTTTCAATTTTGTCACTTATTTTAAGGTAATTTTTATAAAGAATATCTTCTTCTTTTTCTTGAAATATTGTACAGTTTATCTCATTTGTTCGGGCATTTTTGGACAAGTTAAACGTTCTTGTTGCTGCGGTAATAATTTTATTGAATTTCGTATAGTTATATATATTTTGAATCACCTTTATTCTTAACAACGTATCGATAATAGTTGGAGGACTTTTTACTAAAACAGCATCAATTACATCGTAATTATAACCTCTTTCAATAAGTAAATATCGAAATCTTTGAAAAATAAAATCTTTAATTTTAAAAGCCAATTCATTATTATTTATACTATTTTTTAAAATGTTGTTTTCTTTTAATAATAACTCAATGTTTAAATTAATAATCTCATCCAGGGGAAAATCCATATTGTTAAAGATAAGAGTATTTATGATGCCCAAAGCTTGCCTTCTCAAGGCATAAGGATCTTGAGAACCATCAGGAATATTATTATTGACAAAACATGCTGTAATATTATCGATCTTATCGGCGATACTTAGAATTTTACCACTAATTGTTTTAGGTAAATCATCATCTGAAAATCTTGGTAGATAATGCTCAAAGATACTTTCTGCAACTTGCCTATCTTCTCCTTGCAAAATTGCATATTCTTTACCCATAATACCTTGTAATTCAGGGAATTCCTTAACCATCTCAGTAACTAGGTCCGACTTGCATAACTGGGCTGATCTTTTTATTACTTCTAATTGATGATTAATTAATTGTATTTTTGTTCCAATTGCTTCTACTAAAGCAATTAATCTTTCTACTTTATTAAACATAGAACCCAAATTTTCTTGATAGACAATATTTTTCAGCTTTTCCAAATTATTATCAAGTGGTTTTATGTTCTTAGCGGTAACTTTTTGGTCTTCTTGATAGAAAAACCTGGCATCTTCCAATCTAGCTTTTAAGACTTTCTCATTACCACGAATAATAATGTCTTTATATTTATCTTCATTACCATTAATTACAACGAAAAAATATGGCAATATGTATCCTTCTTTCGAGTAAGCAGGAAAATATTTTTGATGTTTTATCATCACAGATTTTAATACTTCAGAAGGTAATTCTAAGTAATTTTTATCAAATTGACCCAGTAAAACTCGTGGATATTCAACTAAATTCTTTACTTCATCAAGCAATGTTTGGTTTATATAATCTCTTCCGGATATGCCTTTGGTTATTTCCTTAATTTGATTAGATATTATTTTTTTTCTTTCATCAGGGTCAATAATTACAAAACAATTATTCATTATTTTAAAATATCTATCTACTGAATTTATTGATTCGGATTTTGGAGAAAGTAAACGGTGACCAAAGGTATTACAATCAGAATTTAATTTTTCTAAATTAAAATGAATGATTTTATCATTGTATAGAGCTAATAACCATCTTATTGGTCTTATAAATCGGAAAGAAACATCACCCCATCGCATGGACTTAGGAAAGTTTAAACTAACAATTACTTTGAGAAGTATTTCTGGAAGTAAGGTCTCGGTTTTTTTACCTTTTACTATTTTTTGGGCAAATAAATATTCACCTTTTCCTGTTTTTTCTATTATAAGTTTTTCCACTTCTATATTATTAGCTTGAGCAAATTTTAGTGCAGGTTTTCGGGGATTACCATCCTTGTCAAAAGAAATATTTTTTGAAGGACCTTTAACTTTTTTAAAAATATCTTCTTGCTGAGAATTTATATTTTCTATATAAACGATAAGTCTTCTAGGTGTACCATAGGTCTTGATATGACTATATTCAATATAAAACTTTCTTAACTCATTTCTGGCAAGGCTTCTTAAGTCAGTTAGCGCTTTGTCTATATATATAGAAGGTATTTCTTCTGTACCTATTTCCAAAATAACTTTATTCATCTATAATTCCTTTTTTAATAGGGGATATCCTAATTTCTCTCTTTGCTCAATATAATATTTTGCACATAGTTTAGCCAATTCCCTTACTCTTGAGATGTAGCCGGTTCTTTCGGTAACACTAATTGCGCCCCTCGCTTCTAAAAGATTAAATGTATGAGAACATTTTAAAGCATAATCATATGCAGGTATTGCTAATTTTTTTGAAATAAGTTGGAGCGATTCTTTTTCAAATATTTTGAATAAGGAAAACAACATATTTACATCAGCTTCTTCAAAATTGTATTTAGACTGTTCGAACTCTGCTTGATGCTGTATTTCCCCATAAGTAATATTTTCACTCCAAAGAAGATTATATATGTTTTCCTTTTGTTGTACTACCATAGCAAGCCTTTCTATTCCGTAAGTGATTTCTATGGATACGGGATTTAAATCAATTCCACCAGCCTGTTGAAAATAAGTAAATTGGGTAATTTCCAAACCATCTACAATAACTTCCCAACCTAAGCCCCATGCACCTAATGTCGGAGCCTCCCAATCACCTTCCATAAACCTAATATCATGTTCTCTTCTATGTATACCAATTTGATCAAGACTTTCTAGATACAAATCCTGTATATTTTCAGGAGAAGGTTTTATAATAACTTGAAATTGATAATGCTGTTGAACACGATTGGGATTTTCACCATAACGACCATCAGATGGTCTCCTGGAAGGTTCAACATAAGCAGTTTTCCATGGTTCTGGGCCGAGAACACGTAGAAAAGTAGCAGGATTCATTGTACCTGCACCAACTTCAGTGTCATAGGCATTTAAAATAATACAACCTTTTTCACTCCAATATTTTTCTAAGTTAAAAATTATTTCCTGAATATTCAAATATATAGTCCTTTTTTCTAATATAATTCTTCTAATATAAACAAAATCCCTCTCCACCATGTTATGCTATTTATCTATATACAAGTTTCTATCGAGAGGGACTTTTTATCCTTATAAATATAACAAAATCATTTTATGATGTCAAAAAAAGATTAAGAAAATTTAATATATTAAAACATTTATTCCTACTTATTTTAGCATCAAGGCAATAACATCTTCCCTGAGATATTATTCGAGGCCCCAAAAATATGTAATATAGTTTTGAAATATAAAATAAAGCGATACTATTATGCTATCCAATCCCTTAATTAAGACCCAAATATATAGGAAGTTAGTTTTTAAGATGAAGCATCTTATCCCAAGGGTTCTCAGGAGGAAATATTCGTCTCGAATATCCTGAAAAGAATCTTTTTGGCAATCGCGTATTTAATATTACTTAATTGTTTTTATTCTATCTATAAATTGTTTGGTTTTATTTTCTATTTCAAAATGATATAACATATATCGATTTGTGATTTCTACTAATTCGCCTAATTCAGATTGTGAAACTTTTTTATTATGAATCATTGATAAATCAGCAGCTAATACCCTTTTTAATAATCTCAGGCAATAATCAGTTATTTTAATCTGATAGTAATTGTTATTCAATTGACAGGAACTACAGATTAAGCCTCCTTTTTGAATATCAAAAACATAATATTTATTTTCTTTAATATTGCTATAACAATGAATGCATTTATTTAACTCAGGTTGATATCCTAAAATGGAAAATAATTTCCATTGAAAGGATACCAGTAAAAGAGTAGCATTTTTTTCATCTTTTAACAACATTAATACATCTTTAAATAAGATATAAATATATTCATTAGGATCTTCATCTTCTGTTATCTTATCAATAATTTCTGCACATTGAATAGCTATCCCATAGTTTATTAAATCTTTGGATTGAAGAAAAAAAGAGCTAATAATTTCAGTTTGACTTACAATATTTAAATTTTTACCCTTGAAAGCCATTATTTTTACCAGTGTTAAGTTCTCCAGACTACTACCAAATTGGCTTTTTGTTTTTCTAATACCTTTCGCAATTGCTCTTATTTTTCCATAATGACGACTGAATATAGTTATAATTTTATCAGATTCATTAAGCTTGATATTTTTAAGTACTATTCCGTCAGTTTGAAATAAACGATTCATTGTTTAATCAAAACCCCTATTGTTATAACATTGAAATATTGTATTATATTTCTTTTATGCTCTAGTTATCAGATATTGTCCCCGCATAGCTGGTAGCTCTAAGAACTTCTAAAAGGGGTCAATTATCTGTTTAGTTTTAGTTAACCTTTTTTCTACTATTTTAACTGAAATATTTACAAGTAATATAACTCTTTTAGATTTTAGATGAAAAATGATCATATGGATTATCTAGATATTTTTATGGTTAAATTTTCATTTAACCATTACCAACTTCTAAGAAGGTGGTTTTTCATGGTTAAATAAACGGATTGGGAAGTAATTTATTCGCCTTTTTTATTTTAATTTCATTATGGAGGTTTGTCATTATAACATCCATCTCTGGTGAAAACT
>CAZAJW010000235.1:0-12180 GCA_964485485.1 uncultured Atribacterota bacterium
AACCATGAAAATATCTAGATAATCCATATGATCATTTTTCATCTGAAATCTAAAAGAGTTATATTACTTGTAAATATTCAGTTAAAATAGTAGAAAAAATTAACTAAAAGTAAACAGAGAATTACCCCCTTTTAGGGGTTTTTAAAGCCACCTGCTTGGCGGGTGCGATATTTACTGTGATGAGATGATAAATGGAAATACGGGATTAATGAAAATTTAATCATAACTACGAAAGGAGTTAGTTAATAAATAATGAACAATAAAATGAGATACGGCGTTATTATAGGTAAAAAGAAGGCAGAAGTTCACCAAAAAGATATTCCCTCCATAAAGGATGATGAGGTTTTGATAAATAACAAAACCTGTAATATTTGTACAACGGATTATCAGCAGTGGGCTGGGGATAGAATGCATCAGCCTTTCCCTATGGCTTTTGGTCATGAGAATTCGGGAGTAGTAGTTAAGGTCGGCAAAGAAGTAAAAAATTGCCAGGAAGGGGACCATGTTGTAGTCAATATTTATGGCCCATGCTTGGAATGTGATAATTGTCGTATGGGCAAGAGTTCTGTTTATTGCAAATATAATCATGCTAATGAAAAAATGAAAAACCCTGATGAGAATGGTGTTTACGGGTTTTATGGATGTGGTGAATACCAGGTGGCTAAAAGTAAACATGTATTTAAAATTGATAAAAGCCTGCCTTTCGAAGAAGCTGGCTTTGTAGAACCACTTGCAACTGTTATTCATGGAATCGAAAGATTAAGATTAAAAATGAAAGAGAAAGTATTGGTAATAGGAGCCGGAACAATGGGTCTTTTAAATGCCCAAGTTGCCAGATATTATGGGGCAGATGTTGTTATATCTGAGTTAATCGAGAAAAAACTGGATGCAGCTAAAGAGTTAAATTTTGATAAATTGATTAATCCCAAGAAAGATAATTTTGATGAAAAAATAAAAGAATACTTAGAAGATGAAGAGCTAGGTGCAATTATTATTGCTGTCGGGGCTACCTCAGCTTATAACCAGGCAATACAAATTGCACCAAAAGGTTGCCGGATGTTGATATTTGCAGCCAATTTCCCGGAACCTGATTGGGATTTAAAACCAAACCCTGTTCATTACATGTTATGGGAAGTTATCGGTACTTATGGTTGTTCTACTCGTGACTACCAAAGTGCAACAACTTTATTAAGCAAGAGATATGTTTTAACTGCTCCCTTGTTAGAAGAAAAGTATCCTTTGGAGGATATTCAAAAGGCTTTTGAAAAAGCAACAATGCCCGGGATGTATAGAGTAACTTTGGAAATTTAAACTATTTATCAAAATTGTAGAAATTAAAATATAGTATTAAATAATATAGAAAATGATGATAGAGAAAAAAGGTTTCTAAAAATAATATTCTATTATAAAAATTTGCTACTCTGTAACCTAGTAAATGAAATGAGGAGGTGATTTTATAGAATAGCATAGAAGATACTTTACTAATATAGTATGGTGATTGTTTAAATTTAAGGAGGAAAAATTATCATGAAAAGGAAAATAATTATTAGCTTTTTAGTAATTTTGTTTGCTGTTTGTTATACAATGTCAGTAGGGGCACAAGGTGTTGATTGGAGAAAATTCGAAGGCCAAACTATTAACTTATTGATGAATAAACATACTTATACCAATTCAATTACCGATTATACTGACCAATTTACTGAACTAACCGGTATTAAAGTAAACCTTTATTCCCTTTCAGAACAGCAATTTTTTGAAAAACAGAGAATGGTATTAGCAACCGGTTCAGATGAATATGATATTTGTATGATGGGACCTGAGTTTATTTGGGAATATGAGCCTTTCTTAGAACCTTTAAACAAATACATTGAAGATCCTACACTAACTGACCCGGATTGGAATAAGGGTGATTTCTTCGAAGGATTAATGGAATCTAATTCAGTTGGAGATGAACTATATGCGGTTCCGGTAATGGCAGAAGGGTATATCCTTCATTATCGTCAAGACCTTTTTGACAAGTACGGATTAACCGTGCCCACTACATTGGATGAATGGATTGAAACAACTAAAGAGTTACAAAAAGCTCTGGATGCAGACGGTAAGGAAGATATGGATGCCTTGGCATTAAGAGGGGTCAGAGGACCAGGGACCGTAATATTGGTACCTTTATGCTTGTTACATGCTGCAGGTGGAACAGATTTTGTAGATGGTAAATGTGCTATGAACAGTGATATTTCCATTGAAATCCATGAAAAATATATGGAATTAGTTAAAGCAGGCTGCTCTGATGACTGGTCCAACTATGATTGGTATGATGTGAAGGATGCTTTAACTTCCGGGCGTGCAGCTAGTGGTGCTGATTGTAACTTCTTTGCAGCCGAACAATGGGATCCGGAAGTTTCTAGTGTAGTAGGTAAAATGGCTTATGCCATGATCCCTACAGTTGAAGTGAGCAATACCTGGACCTGGGGTCTGTCAATGAATAATGCATCCCGTAACAAAGAAGCTGCCTGGCTCTTCATGATGTGGGCAACTACTCAAGAAAGATTGCTGGATGCCTCATTAGATTACAATAACTTTGACCCAACCAGAGCATCAGTTTCGGAACATCCTGAAGTCAAAGCAATGTTTGAAAAAATGGGTAATTACTATGAAGTAGACCAAGAAATGCTATCAAAAGCTAAGTTATTACCATCACCTGTTGTAGAATTCTTTACTTTTGCTGATATGTGGGTAGTTGCTTTACAGGAAATGTGGATGGAAACAAAAACTGTTGAAGAAGCTTTAAATGACCTATGTGCAAAAGTCGATGCTGCAGGATTCACATTTCTTAATGAATAATTAAACCAGAATAGAATGATTATAAAAACATTGAATAAACCCAAATGATAGTTATTAATATAAAAGTGGTACTGTTTTTGTAATCAGAAGATGGTGGGAAGCGGTGATATTGTGTAATAATTAATAAATGTTACATAATTATCACCGCTTTTGTTTGACCCATAAAAAAGATTAAGATAAGCTGGCTGACAATTATTCACCTGAAGTCCAATGTTGGAAATTATATTGCTTAAGAAATATTATAGTTAAAGTATATATAAATACCAATTGAAGGAAAAAGAGTTAAAAAGTAGCAAATAGTTAAACCTCTTTTAGGGATCTTTAAAGCACTTGCTATGCGGGCGTGATTTTTACTTAATTTAAGAAAACTGGTAAAATATAGCAAATTATAAATTAAGGAACTAGCTCCGCTTTTATTCCTGAAAAACTGAACGAAGGAATGTTAGGGCATTAGACCCAGCAAGAAATGTTAAAATTAGTTTTGGGATTATATCGATTGTTGGATTTAATATTCTTCGTATTCCTAAGAATAACGCAGATATATAAAGAATAACTTTCAAAGAAAGAGATAGGAGGTAATGTCAATGCAATATATATTAGGTGTAGACATCGGTACCCAGGGTATTAAAGGTGTTATATTAGACGAAAAGTTAAGAGTAGTAAAAAAATCTTATCTGGAACATGATTATATTCAACCTAAACCAAATTGGTTTGAACATGATGCTGAAAAGACATGGTGGGATGGATTTAAAAAGATAATCAATAAATTATTCGAAGATAGGGAAATATCACCAAAAGATATAGCATGTGTCGGTTGTAGCGGGGTAAGTCCTTGCTTGCTACCCATTGATAAGCATAATAAGCCGTTAAGAAATGCTATTCTATATGGAATAGATGGGAGAGCTCAGAAGGAAATTGTTGAAATAACCCAAAAATTGGGAGAAAAAAAATTACTAGAAATTAACAAGCAACCTCTTACGACACAATCTGTTGGTCCCAAAATTGTCTGGTACAAAAAAAATGAACCCGAAAGTTTTGCAAAAACTGATAAAATATTTACAACCACCAGTTATATCGTTTATAAATTAACTGATGAGTATATCCTTGATCATACCCAGGCAGCATTTTTTGGTCCTTTCTATAATTTTGACCATAGAAAATGGGACCGGGAAATGTGTCAAGCTTTTAATATACCTTTTTCTTTATTTCCTCCATTAAAGAATGCACATGAAATTTCAGGTCGTATTACTAAAAGTGCATCACAAGAAACCGGGCTTACGGAAGGAACACCGTTAATAGCTGGGACAGCAGATGGATTCGCTGAGATACTTAGTGCCGGGGCAATTGAACCGGGAGAGGTAACAATCATATATGGAACAACCGGTATTATTTCTATAGCTACCGATAAGCTTAAAATTATTAAAGAGCTTTGGATGTTGCCTCATATTATGTTACCGGGTTATTATTCTGTGACAGGAGGAACTGCAACCAGTGCAGCTTTGACAAAATGGTTTAGAGATAACTTTGGGGAAATAGAAAAATTAATACAGGATAGGATAAAAATAAATGCTTATGATTTGCTTATAAAACAAGTCGAAGATATATCACCGGGTTCGTCAGGTTTATTAGTCTTACCCTATTTTAGTGGTGAGAGGACTCCAATTCATGACCCCCTGGCCAGTGGTGTCATCATGGGATTAAATGTTTCCCATTCCCGGGCACATATTTATCGAGCGTTATTGGAAGGAGTCGCTTATAGTTTCAGGCATCATTTTGAAATATTTAAAGAGAATGGGTTTAAGATTAAAAAGGTTATTGCTTGTGGCGGTGGTGTAAAAAGTAAAATTTGGGTTAAAATTGTCAGCGATGTACTTGGCTATGACCAGTATATCTCGAATATTGCAATGGGTTCAGAAATAGGGACAGCATATATGTCAGCCCAGGCAATTGGTTTATTTGAAAATTACAAAGATTTAATTAATGTAGCATCAGAAGGGAATTTACCAGAAAAAATATCATTTGACAGTAAAAACTATCAAATTTATTCAAAATATTATCAAATTTTCCGTGACTTATATGAAAATGCCAAAAATGACATGCATAAGTTGTCAATGATTGACAAATAAAACTGTTTAAAGTTATGGTATTTCCAGAAGATATGTGGAATCTTGTTCAGGCTTAAAAAGTAAATACGATAGTATTTTGAACTGTCAGCTATATAATAGTTTTTTTTGGAAAAAATTAGATAAAAATTAAGGAGTGCATCTGTGAGAAGGAAAGACAAAGAGATAAACAATATTAAAGAAATAAATAAAATTATTATGGAAGCTGATTTTTGTAATGTAGCTATGTCGAAAAATAATACACCTTACCTTGTTCCGATGAATTATGGATTTCATGAGCCATATATTTACCTTCACTCAGCAAATGAAGGGCTTAAAATTGACATTCTGAGAAGGAATCCCCAGGTTTGTATAGGAATTGTTGGTGATGTGAAACTAGAAAAATCATCGGATGTATGCAAAACCAGTATGAAGTATAGCAGCGTAATTATTTTCGGAAAAGCTGAGTTCTTATCAGACAAGGATGATAAAAATAAAGCACTAAGCCACATTGTTCAGCATTATGAACAAGATGTCAGTAGGGATAATCTAAATATTGATGAATCTGAACTTAATCGGGTAACTGTGCTGAAGGTTAGGATTGAAAAGATAACAGGCAAAAAATAAATCTAACAAGTAATAAATATCAAGAATTATTTAACCAAAAGGTTAAAATATGTTTCTAAGAAGAATAATTGGAAGAGATTATAATACTGTACTTGGGATTTTGGCTATCTTATTCTGGGGTAGTACCGTTGCTTTTTCCAGAAGTTTAACCGAACAGTTAGGTACTATTACAGCCGGTGGGCTGGTCTTTATACTAAGTGCTTTGTTTGCCTGGGTATATTTATTATTTACATCCCCTGATAATTTTAAAAAAATAATTAAGTTGCCCCCTTTTTACCTGTGGGGGTGTGGTACATTGTTTGTGATATATATGGTTACCCTATATTTGGCAATAGGCTTATCAACTAACCGTCAACAAGTTATTGAAATAAGTATTATCAATTATCTTTGGCCGGGGCTAACTTTACTTTTTTCGGTACCTATTTTACAGAAGAGGGCACGTTTATCAATTATTCCCGGCATATTCCTCGGCTTTATAGGTGTCTATATTGCCATGAACCCCAATCATTATTTTTCTTTTTTCCCATTTCTTCAGAATATTCAGAACAATAGTTTGCCTTATATTTTTGCTTTTATAGCTGCAATTTGCTGGGCTCTTTATTCAACGTTGGCTAGAAAATGGGCTGGAAAAAATGAAGAAGGAGCAGTGCCCATTTTTTTATCTTTAACTGGTTTACTTTTATTAGTACTAGGATTGTTTTTTCAAGAGGAATCAGTATGGAGCCTAAAGGTGGGACTAGAGCTGCTCTATATGGCTATTTTCCCGACATTTTTGGCTTATTCTTTTTGGGATCGAGCCATGCGTTGTGGTAATATTGTGTTAGTTGCAGCGCTTTCTTATTTTACACCTCTTTTATCTGTTTTTATTAGTTCAATTTATTTGCAAATTACCATTGATATTCGCTTGTGGGTTGCCTCAATTTTGGTGGTTACCGGGGCTATTATAAGTAAATTATCTATTTCGGAAACTGAGGATTTTTAAGAGTAGAGCAAAAAACTAATTTCTAGAAATATATGATAAAAAATAGGAGAGGTATCTTAATGAAAGAAAAAGAAAAAGAAAAAGATATAATCATGAAAATGGAAATGCTAGAAAGGGTTATTGGCAAGCTGTACAAAATATATGCTAAGAAATTTACTCCAGATTATTCATTCTGGATTCAGTTATCCAGAGAAGAAGAAGAGCACGCCGAATTAGTTAAAGAATTAGAAAAAGAAGCTAAGCAAGGGAATCTAACTTTTGATAATCAAAGGTTTAAAGTTAATGCAATCCAGACCACGATTCAATATGTTCAGAAAAAAATTAAGCAGGCAAATGATAGCTCAATGACTGAACGGGATGCCTATCATATTGCCCTTGATATTGAAAATGGACTATTGGAAAAAAACTTTTTTAAAACCTTTAAAGCTGATCAAGCTGGTTTGAAGGATATTTTAAATAGACTTATTCATGATACGGCAGAGCATCGCAATAGAATAAACCAGAAAAAAAATAATAGTATTGCTAGCTAATGAATATATAAATCGTTTATTAATTGAGTTGGTTATGGAAATAGAAATATTGTCAGCAGAGTCTTTGGGTGTCCGGGGTTTGTGCTGTTATGTGAAAACAAAGACAAGAAAAATTCTTATTGATCCGGGGATTGCCCTGGGCTATTCCCGGTATAGTCTTTTGCCTCACCCTTTTCAGATAGCAGTAGATGAAAGAATAAGGAAAAAAATTATCAAGAAATGGGCTGAAGCCACAGACATTGTCTTCAGTCATCTTCATGGTGATCATGTCCCCCTGGTTCAGGCAAATCCTTATCAATTGAGTATTCATTGTTTAAGTAAATTAGCACCTCAGGTAAGAATCTGGCTAAGTCAATTGGAAGAACTCAATAATTTGGAAAAAACCAGGTTTTCTTCCTTAAGAGATATATTGAAACCAAATTATCGCTTTATTAATAGTTATACTCGTGCTCATAACGATTTACATTTTTCAAAAATGGTTTTTCACGGGGAAAGAGCTAAAAACAGAAATAAAGTTTTTATGACTTGCATTAAAGAAGATAATTTTGTATTTGTCCATGGTTCGGATATTCAATTGCTTGATGAAGAGGCTGTTCAAATTATATTGTCTTGGAAGCCGGATTTGCTTGTAGTTAGCGGTCCACCTTTATACCTTTCGGTTAAAATGAATGATGAATTATTACAAATTGCCACAAATAATGCCTTACTATTATCTAATAAGATTCCTACAGTCATTATTGACCATCATCTTTTGAGGGATTATCAAGGCCTGGATTGGTTAAGGGATATTGATAGCAAGACAAAGAATAGAGTGCTAACCGCTGCAGGTTTTATGCAACAACCCCTAATGATGTTAGAAGCGGATCGTTTAAAGCTTTACCGTTATATGCCTGTAGGACCAGGATGGCATGTTCAATATGCTCAAGGTTTAGCCAATGCCCAGAAATATTGTGATAAGGGCAATAAGCTGTATCGTGAACAAAATTAAATAGAAAAGATTATTAAAATAATTCATAAAATAACCAAAAATTCTATCACATTATTCATATCAAGGTAAATATGATTACAGTAAAGTGCATTAAATGTAAGCGAAATATCTTTAAATATCAAAAGATTGGCAAGGGGAATCTATGGCATTGCTGGAAAAGTAGAATCAAGCGTGACTATAGCATTCGTCATGGCAATGAAGTAAGGTGTGCATGTGGTAATCTAATAGGTATAGAAGAAGAAAAATGGATTAAAATGAAACAACACTCTTTTGAAATTTCCGGAACAATAACGAAAAAGTAGAGAGGTAGATGAGTAGCCAGGCTAAAAAAGTATTTATGATATAAAAGATACTATAAAATTTGAAAAGGGGAATTCATTTTTTGGCTGTCAACCAAAATATCTTCTGGAATTTGATGTTTGCTTAGTTGCTTGCGGATGGCTGCAACAAATAATTTTTCGGTATAAAAGTGTTCAGCATCAATAATATTAAGTCCCATTTCTTTTGCCTTTAATGCTTCATGGTAATCAATATCCCCGGTAATCAAAACATCTACTTGTTTATTTATACATTGCTTAATGAGTGACCCACCGCTTCCGGTGCACAAGGCTACGGTCTGAATCATTTTCTTATTTGCCTGAATAATTCTTAAGTAAGGCGCTCCTAGTTTTTTTTTAATTTTTTTACAGAAAGATTCCAATGTTTGTGCTTTCTTCAGTTTTGCTACCATGCCGATGCCTGTTGTCGATTTCGCTCTCAGTTGATAAATATCATAAACTGGTTCTTCATAAGGATGAATTTGCTGGATGGTTTCAATAATCTTGTTAAGATTTCTTTCATAAAATATTGTTTCAATCTTGATTTCCTTGACCAATTCCCTCTTCCCGGTTTTTCCGATAAAAGGCGTAGAACCATCCATGGGTTTAAAAGAACCTTTTCCGGTAATAGAAAAAGAAGTTTCACTGTAATTTCCAATTTGTCCTGCACCTGACTGAAAAAGTGCATCCTGCAGAGTATTTTTGTATTCCACTGGTACATAAACTGCTAATTTGTAAATTTTTTCCGGAGATGATTTTATAGCACTTACTTTATTTAAAGCAAGCAAATGACCCACATAATCATTTAATCCGTTTTCAGCTAAATCAAAATTGGTATGCATGGAAATAAGATTAATATGATGAAAGATTAATTGATAGGCAACCGGGTTGTCCTGTTTTATGATCCTATAGAAAGGATTAAAAAATAAAGGATGATGGGATAGAATAACATTACACTGTTCTCGAATTGCTTCCTGGATGATTTCTTCCGTTACATCCAAACAGAGCAATATTTTTGAAATATCTTCATTCAGATCAGCAAATTGTACTCCACTATTATCGAACTCTTCCTGGGAAAAGAAAGGAGCAATTTGATTTAAAGTGTCTAACAATTCTTTTATTTTCATAAATACCTGTTTCTTTTTTAGATTTTGGCAAATACATTGAAAGATTTAGCTTTAAATTTATTTACCAAAATTGTTTTTTAGTTGTCCCAAAGCTCTTTTTAGTTCCTTAATGTCTTTCCAGGTCAGGTCTTTCGGGCTGCCGGGAGTTGTTTCTTCATGTCGCAATAGATAGCTGGGATGAAACATGGGGAAAATTTTAATTCCTCCTATCCAGTCAAACCACCGTCCGCGTACTTTAGTAATACCCTCTTGGGAATTCAAAAGGTATTTAGTAGGAATATTGCCCAGTGTTACAATAATCTTTGGATTAATCAGAGCAATTTGTGATTCTAAATAGGGTAAACATAGTTCTATTTCACTTTTCGAGGGATTCCGATTCCCGGGTGGTCGGCATTTAAGCATATTGGTAATAAAGACATCTTCTCTCTTTATCTTAACAGATTGTAAGATTTTAGAAAATAATTGACCGGCTTTCCCGATAAAAGGTTTCCCATGTAAATCTTCAACTTCTCCGGGTGCTTCCCCGATAAACATAACCTGACTTTTATAGTTGCCTTCACCGGGAACAGCATTGTGTCTGGTTGAGAAAAGTGGACATTTCTGGCAGGCTTTAATTTTTTCAGCGATTTCGTCCATTGTTAATAAAATTGTTTTGTCAGACATTTTTTAAAACTCCCTGAACTAATGCCAATGATATAGCGATAAGTATAATATTATTGTATGGTTATAGTTTCCACGTTATTTTTTAGAATTAATAGTATAACTATAGATACCCCATCTGTTAAGATTCTTGGATAATCAGGGTTTAATTAGTATTAGGAAACCATTTCTATCATAATATTTTATCATTATAAACAGCGATAAACAAGTGAATCGGAATTTATGGAAATTTTTCTATGACTATTCTGTTTTGTGATATGATAATAGAAAACGAAAAAAAATATTATGGAAAGAAGTGATGGCATATTGATAAAAAATATTGAAATTGCCAAAGTCTTTGATGATATCGCTAAAATTTTACAAATAAAAAATGAAAATAGGTTTAAGATCAGGGCTTATGAACGAGTTGCCGCTACCATAGAGAATTTACCTATGGAGGTTGAGACAATTTATAAGGCAGGCCAACTAGATGAAATTCCCGGAGTAGGTGAAGCAATTGCTAAGAAAATAGAAGAACTTATCGAAACCGGAAAACTGGAATATTACGAGAATCTGAAAAAAAGTATCCCCTCCGGTGTATTGGAATTATTGAAGGTTTCTGAAATTGGTCCCCGGAAGGCAAATCTTTTTTATGAAGAGCTGGGAATTGATAATGTCGATAAATTAGAGAAAGCTGCCCGTGAACATAAATTGAAGAATCTTCCCGGGATGGGGGAAAAGGCAGAAGAAAATATATTAAGAGGGATTGAGCTATACAACAGGAGGGAGAAAAGAGCTTTACTAGGAGTTGCCTTGCCTATCGCTGAGGAAATCATTGAACGATTAAAATCCCTTAAAGAAATCAACCAAATTGATATTGCCGGTAGTTTAAGACGCAGAAAAGATACAATTGGAGATATTGACATACTGGTTACTTCAAAACAACCTGAAAAAGTAATGGATAAATTTACCCATTTACCGGAGGTAAAAGAAATCCTGGCAGAAGGCTTAACCAAGTCAGCTATCTTAACCCAGCAAAACATTCATGTAGATTTAAGAGTGGTAGAGCCTGATAGCTTTGGGGCTGCCCTACAATATTTTACCGGGTCAAAAGCGCACAATGTTCGCTTAAGAGAAATGGCAGTTAAGCAAGGATTAAAAGTTAATGAATATGGTGTATTTCAAACTAAAGATGATAAAAAAGTTGCCGGAAAAGAAGAACAGGAGATTTATCAAAAACTAGGACTTCCTTTTATCATGCCGGAATTAAGAGAAGATCGCGGGGAGTTTGAGGCGGCACAAAAAAATCAATTACCTGAACTGGCTACTATGGAGGATATCAAGGGAGATTTGCACATTCATACCACTGACAGTGATGGATTAAACACCATAGAGGAGATTATCAAGAAGGCAAAAAAGAGAGGGTATAAATATATTGCAATTACCGATCATTCTCAATCTCTTTCTATAGCAGGCGGATTAAACGAGAAAAGATTAGAAGAGCAAATAGAAATGATTGAGAAAATCAATCAGAGTTCAAATGGTTTAGTTGTTTTAAAGGGAATTGAAGTAGATATTAAATCTGACGGAACCCTGGATTTTCCTGATAGTATACTACAAAAATTAGATATTGTGATTGCAGCTATTCATTCGGGTTTTAAGCAGGAAAGAGGACAACTAATGGATCGTTTGACCAGGGCAATGAAAAATCCCCATGTAAACATTATTGCGCACCCTACCGGTAGAATTATTGGTTATCGAGAACCTTATGCTATTGACATGCAGGAAATCATTAAAGCAGCAGCTAAAACTAATACTGCATTGGAGATTAATGCATCACCGGAGAGAATGGACTTGAATGATATCTATGTGAAAAGTGCAAAGGAAAAAGGCGTACTATTATCAATTGGCACTGATGCGCATCAACTATCATCAATGGATAATATGGCTTATGGTGTTTCAATTGCCCGCCGCGGTTGGTTAGAAAAAAATCATCTTTTGAATACTTTTTCCTTGCCAGAACTTAG
>CAZAJW010000236.1:0-10559 GCA_964485485.1 uncultured Atribacterota bacterium
GAAATAATTTCATACCCGGCATTACTTAGACCTTTAGCCATTTCAACAATGCCTGATTTATCAGAGACACTGATTATTGCTCTTTTTCTTTTTTCCACTTTTTATTCCCTTTCCTTTTTAAAAATCTAGACATTATTACCTGGATATAATTTTAATCCTTTTTTGCCAATATCTTTTCTATAATATAGTTTTTCAAAATGTATTTTATTAACTCCCTCATATGCCTTTTCAATCGCCCCGCTCAGTGTATCTGCCCAGGAAGTAACACCAAGCACTCTTCCTCCGGAAGTTACAAACTTATCATTCTTTTTATCAGTTCCGGCGTGAAAAACCATGGTATCCTCTTTATTCAGTAAATCTTCCAATCCGACAATTATCTTCCCTTTTTCATATTTACCTGGATATCCCCCTGAGGCTATAACAACGCAAACAGAGGTCTGATTCGTCCATTCAACTTTTATCTGATTTAAATGTTCTTCTTGTGTAGCACATAATATTTCAACTAGATCTGTTTTTAATCCGGGGAGAATTACCTGTGTCTCCGGATCACCGAACCGAGCATTAAATTCTAAGACTTTGGGTCCTTTATCTGTTAATATCAGTCCGGCATAAAGTACTCCTTTGAATTTTCTTCCTTCTTCCCTCATTCCTTTAATTACCGGTTGAAAAATGTTTCTTAAAACCCATTCTTGGGCTTTATTATCAAAGTTAGGAACTGGCGAATATGCACCCATCCCACCGGTATTCGGTCCTTGATCACCATCGCTGATTTTCTTATGGTCCTGAGCAGGTGTCATGGGAAGAAAATGTTCTCCATCGGTAAAAACAAGCATAGATACTTCCTCGCCGGTAAGAAATTCTTCAACAATTACCTTTTTACCAGCTTTGCCAAATTTATGCTCTTTCATAATCTGAGATATAGCTTTTTCTGCTTGAGGTAAATCTTCAATAATAAGAACACCTTTACCAGCTGCTAATCCATCGGCCTTGATTACCAGAGGGAAAGACTGCTGCTGCAAATAAAGTAATGCCTGGTAATAATCTCTAAATACTCGGTAACTGGCAGTTGGGACTTGATGCTTATCCATGAGATATTTGGCGAAAACCTTACTCGATTCTATCTCTGTCGCTTCCCGTGTAGGACCAAATATGGGGTAATTATTTTTCTCGAAGTGGTTGACAATACCTAAAGAAAGAGGTATCTCCGGGCCAACTACGGTTAAATCAACTTTTTTATCACGAGCTGCTTGAAGTAAACCATCGATATCTTCGAGTTTTATATCTAAACATTCTGCCTGTGAATCAATGCCAGCATTACCAGGCGCACAATATATTTTATCCACCCTCGGGCTCTGTGACAATTTCCAAACAATGGTATGCTCTCTGCCCCCGCTACCGATAACCAATATATTCAAATAAGCATCCTCACAATCTATTTTTTATTTTTATACTATAATGTTTTTCATAATTGAAATTATATTTTAATATTTTATCGATAAATAATCTAATGTGCAAATTATTAATTACCTTTTTAACAATATTATTTGGGCTCGTTTTTCTGTTATTAGTTTTTTTGTTTTTATGACTACTAACATCTATCTCAATATTTCTGTCTGAAAACTGATAACTGTAAACCGCTTTTTCTCACACTTTGAATCTTGCGTCTTATCAACTGGTAAATTATATTGCTTATCACTAATTACTTGTTACTCATTACTATACTTAATACTCACGACTTCATATTCTTTATTCCCTCAATTTAGCAATCTATTAAGTAGTATTTCTTAGCTATTACTATTGTATTTTGACTCGATACTCAATACGTGATACGCACGACCAATTCAAAACACTTCATAACTTAGGTATCTTAATAAACTATTTAATGACCCTGTGGGATAAAGGTAGAGATTATCAGGAATTTTAATTCGTTCTTCGAAAATTGCCCCCGCCTTTTTTAATTCGCTGACAGTCTTTTCATTTTTAAACATCTGCACTAAAACCTGTTCTCTGGCTAACAGTAAGGCGCTATACTTTATTGAATGAGGCTTATATTTTGTATGCCCTAAATAGCTAAAAATAATGGTGTTGGGTTTTGTTGAATGTCTTCCCTGGACAATAGTAATCAATTGAGGACGTAATTCACCTTTGGCAGAATCAATAATGGGCAATTTTTTCAGGCGATTATGATAATCAATATAAGTATGAGGGCTATCTATAATTTCAATATTAATGCCTAATTCCTGTGTGCAATATTTTTTTAGAAACTGATTTGTTTCAATTCCTTCTTCTAATTTTCCACCAAAAGCAGATAAGGAAGCTTTTCTTTTATTGTTTTCATATAGCCAATTCTTACTGTCTTTTAGTCCAAATACAAATTGATTTTCATATTTCAGAAAAACAGATGTGTAAACTTCGAAATGGCCTTCTATGTTTGATATTTTTTCCACGAAATCATTGATCCAGGTTCTATTCAATTGAATATCTCCTTTCTCTTTTATAAATCATAATATTCTATGCCAAATAGGCATTAGAAACATATTGTAATACCATACGATGGGTGTTAAAAAAAGATGCATTAATGGCAATACAGTGCCGCATTATATTATTCCACTTTTCGCGTTGCTGGTAATAAGTAGGAATAATCTCTATTTCTAACTTCTGATAAAGTGAATCAGCCTCTTCATGGTCAATGCTTTCGAAATTTGCGGCAGAACCAATTGACCATCCGGTAATTCCTTCAATGCATCCTTCGACCCACCATCCGTCTAAAATACTAAAACTTGGTACGCCATTATGTGCGGCTTTCATACCAGATGTACCAGATGCTTCTTTGGGTTTTCTGGGTGTATTTAACCATAAATCCACTCCGCTTGTTAGTATTTTCCCTAAATCCATATCATAATTTTCCAAGTAAATAATTTTGATATGTTCTTTTATCTGCTGAGATTCATAAATAATCTTATGTATCAACTCTTTTCCGGAGTTATCTTTGGGATGTGCCTTGCCGGCAAAAACAAGTTGTATTTTACCCTTTCTTTTTGCTATATCAATCAGTCGATTTGTATCATGAAAAATCAAATCAGCACGTTTATAGGCAGTAGCCCGTCTGGCAAAACCAATAGTAAAAATATCTTTATCGAAATTTGAATAGTATTTTTGCTTAATGTAATTAATTAGTTCTTCTTTGGCTTTCTGGTGAGTATTCCAAATCTCATTTCCTGGTATATTAAGAGCATAGCGTAAACTAAAAGGATCGGGTTTCCATCCGGGTATATATTGGTCGTAAAGTTTGGAAAAATGCTGATTTGTCCAAGTTGCAGAGTGAATGCCATTGGTAATAGAGTCAATGTGATAGCCTGGGAACATTTCTCGGGAAACCATACCATGTCTTTTGGCTACACCATTAATGTAATGGCTAAGATTAAGGGCTAACTGAGTCATATTCAAATGCTCTGCACCAGCTAATTTTTTTAAGAAGTCATAAGGAATCAGCTCACCAAGGACCTGCTTGACCAATTCATAGGAAAATTTATCCATTCCGGCAGGGACCGGAGTATGGGTAGTAAAGACACACTTATTTTTTACCTTATCTATATCCCACTGACTGGTTTCCTGATTAAGATGATGATTCAGTAATTCCAGAACTAATAAACTAGCATGACCTTCATTCATATGGTATCTGGCAATATCGTAATATCCCAGCTCTTTTAGCATTCTAATTCCGCCAATGCCTAATATAATTTCCTGAGCTAAACGGTATTTATCATCACCACCATATAAATAATAAGAAAGGCTACGATCATATTCGCTATTTTCAGGAATATCAGTATCTAAAAAGTAAATGGGAACAACATCATCGTCTATACCTCTTGCCATATACATCCAGGGTTGTATTTTGACAATCCTTTTTTCGATTTCTACTTGTACCTGACCCGGTAATTTTATTAAATAGTCATGAGGATTCCAATCTTCCGCTAACTCCTGTTGGTCTCCATTTTGATTAATTTTTTGCTTGAGATAGCCTTTTTTATAAAGGAGAGTAATTCCAATCATTGGAACCCCGAGATCAGCAGCTGATCGTATTGTATCACCGGCCAAAATACCCAGTCCACCACTATAAGTAGGAATTTTTGAATCAACACATATTTCCATAGAGAAATAGGCAATTTTATTCTCTTTTTTGATACATTCTTCTTGTTCAAAGATTAAACCTTTTTTTGCTTCCATCTTCTCTCCCCATTATAATTGTATATTTATTTTAATTAATTTTCTCAGGATAAAAAAATAATTTTATTTATTCTCTATCAAACTTATTTGATTGTATCATATTTGGTCAATCTCTTTGAAGGTATTTAGTATCATCATTTTCAGAATTTTAATAAAGTTTTTATAATCTTTTTATGAGCAGTTAAAAATGATATTATATAATACTAGGAGCAATAAAAAGATATGATTCTTAGTTGAAAGAAAAATCCTCAACTATATGGATTATTATATTTTTAAATTTCTAAATATTATTTTAATCTTTAGAAAGGAAATCGGGCAAGTCATAAAACGATGACGATTCAAAGGCGACTCTGGATATCCAATTTGATATTAATCATCATTACAATTACACTATTAATCGGTGTTAGTTTAATTATTACTGAACATTTTCAGGTATTTATCGGTTTTCCACCCAGGGATGATCGTCTTGAACCTTTAAACCGGACTCTCCTTCGAATGGATCGTACAATAAACAGAACAATCGAGGCTGAACCGGATCAATTTCTTGACCGCGAATACCTTTATCAAATAGATGACTTTTTAAATTCATCCAGCACCGGAATAATTGTAAAAAGATACGATGAAATTATATATTATTCCCCGTTTCTTGATTCATTGGGAATAAGTAAAGAAGAAATTTTATCAAAACAAGGTAGTCTTGAACAAGATCCAGACAAGATTATCCGATTTTCGGATACTTTATTTATGAAAATTATCCCCTTTCGTTTTACCGATGAATCTTCGGGGACCCTGTTTCTGGTGAATGATGCAACTTCCGTATCACAAGAATTAGAGCAATTTAAAAATTCTGTTATTTATACATTAATTCTTTTCCTGATTATTATCATCAGTATAAATACCCTTATCACCTATTTCTTATCAAAACAGATCGTCAACCCGCTAATTCGTCTGAAAAATGCAGCCTTGGAAATTAGAAAAGGTAATTATAATTTTCATCTTCATACTAATTCCAAAGATGAAATTGGGAACCTATTTCAGAGTTTTGAATCAGCCCGAAAACAGTTACAAAAATCCGAAGAAACAAAGAAAAAGTTTGAACAAAATCGCAATGAATTGATTAGTAACATTTCCCATGACCTAAAAACCCCAATTACTACTATCAAAGGGTATGTGGAAGGTGTTATGGACGGTGTCCCGAAGTCAAAAGAAAAACAGGATAAATATTTGAAGACTATTCACCAAAATGTAGTCCATATGGAATCATTAATCGAAGATCTTTTTTTGCTCTCCAAGTTTGATTTAGATCAATCCTTATATCAATTTGAGAATATCAATATTAATGATTACTTGGCTGATTCCTATGAAGAATTACGTTTTAATCTGGAAGAAAAAGGAATCCGGCTTGATTTTGAAAATCATTATAATGAAAAGATCCCGGTAAAAGCAGACCGGCAACAGTTAAAGAGAGTAATTCTCAATATCATTAATAATGCTATAAACTATAAGAACAACACTAATCCGGTAATTAAGATGATATTAACAGAAACAGAAGATGAAGCGCAGGTTGAAATCCGCGATAACGGGAAAGGCATTCCTGAAGACCTGTTAAATAAAATCTTTGACCGTTTCTATAAGGCAGATAAAGCCCGTTCAGATCATGCATCTGGTACAGGATTAGGTCTCTATATTGCTCAGAAAATAATTTTGGACCACAATGGTCGCATTTGGGTAAAAAGTAAAACCGGCCATGGTACCAGTATTTTCTTTACCTTGAAGAAAATAAAATGAAAATAATACAATTCATAAATAGGAGACTAACAAATAACAAATGAAAAAAATTCTGATTATTGAAGACCAACAGAGTATTGCGGAATTAGAAAAAGATTATCTGGAAATAAATGACTTTAAGGTAGATATAAAAAATAACGGCCGAGAAGGCCTTAACCAGGCTCTAACTGATAATTATGACCTTATTTTACTCGATCTAATGTTACCGGATATAGATGGTTTTGAAGTATGTAAAAAAATACGGAATAAAACAAATATTCCCATCTTAATTATTTCTGCCAGAGGAGAAGATATTGATAAGATTCGCGGATTAGGACTGGGGGCTGATGATTATATTAGTAAGCCTTTTAGTCCCAATGAATTGGTAGCCAGAGTCAAGGCGCACCTGAATCGATTTGATCGGCTTACCGGTAAAACTAAAAAAATAAAACATATAATTCAAATAAAAAATCTAACGATTAACCAAATTTCTCACCATGTCTTTCTGGATAACCGGGAAATCAATCTTACTACTAAAGAATTTGAAATATTAAACTTCCTGGCATCCCATCCTAATATTGTCTTTAGCAAAGAACAACTATATGATCATGTATGGGGTGACGATTCTTATGGTGATATTGCTACTATTGCCGTCCATATCAAAAAAATTAGGGATAAAATTGAAAAAGATCCACAAAATCCCCGTTTTATTGATACATTATGGGGTTCCGGTTACCGCTTTAATGCTTAATTAATTTTATCCCAGAAGTCCTTAAAACCACCCGCTATTAGGGTGCAATATTTGCTCTGCGTTAAACATTTATTCATATCTCAATGCATCAACTGGGTTCATCCGGGC
Organism: uncultured Atribacterota bacterium; assembly: GCA_964485485.1. Classification (GTDB taxonomy): domain Bacteria; phylum Atribacterota; class Phoenicimicrobiia; order Phoenicimicrobiales; family Stramentimicrobiaceae; genus Oleincola. The sequence goes on from CAZAJW010000236.1 coordinate 6,854, forward strand.
TGCCTTCATAGCAGGATACAACCCAAAAAAGATTCCGATAAACAAGGCAAAACCAAAGGCTAAAACAACAGAAATAGTAGGAATAACCAGGGGCCAATCCCCAACTTTTGATAAAGAATAGGCAATTCCCCAGCCAAAGCTGATACCAATCATCCCGCCCACGCTACTCAAACTCAATGATTCCATTAAAAACTGGAATAATATATTTCGATTCTTGGCTCCCAATGCTTTACGGATACCGATTTCCCGGGTTCGTTCGGTAACTGATACCAGCATAATATTCATAATACCAATCCCACCGACTAACAGCGAGATAGCGGCAATACCGCCCAACATCAAGCTCATAGTAGCAGTTACAGAACTCACTGTATCGAGGATTTCATCCTGACTGATAATTCGAAAATTTTCTTTATCCGGATCATCTAAAAATGTTATCATAAAATACTCTAATTCTTTAACCGCATTGGAGGCTTTTTCTGAGGAATAAGCCTGGGCAATTAAAGAATCTACATAATTATGATTGGTCAATCGGTCCATAGCAACAGACAAAGGAATGTAAGCTTGTTCGTCCAGGTTTCCGGCCATCGAGCCACCTTTTTCTTCCATGATTCCAATTACCTGGAATGCATAAATCCGACCATTATAGTTCATTTTGACTTTTTGCCCTATAGGATTTCTATTTTCAAACAGATCGGTCGCCAGCTGGGCACCCAAAACTATTACCTGCCTTCGATCCGTAACATCATCCTGGCCAAGAAAAACACCCCGGGCAACTTCATAATTATTCACCTGTGCATAATCATAAATGGTTCCGATTGTGGTAGCACTGACATTTACATCATCGCTAATCAATGTTCCGCCAATCTGTTTGGTCGGGATCACCTTTCTAACAGAAGGGCAGAATTCTTCCATATAATCTCCTAATTCCAAGGTAAATTCTTCTTGAGAACTTGTACTTGCTCTGCCTGCTTGGCCTCTGGAACTCCTGGAATAAACAGTAATCATATTGGAACCCAAACCAGCAATTCGAGTAGTAACCTGTTGAGTAGAACCGGTACCTACCGACACAATAGCGATCACGGCACCTACCCCGATGACAATACCCAACATGGATAGAAAAGTACGCATTTTGTTTGCCCATAGACTCTCCAGGGCAATTTTTAAGCCTTGTAATATCATGCTACTACCTCGTCTTTATCAATCAATCCATCTTTTAAATGAATAATTCTTTTAGCATAGCGGGCAACTTCCGCTTCATGGGTAACCAGAATGATGGTATTACCCTCTTCGTGTAATTTTTTTATGATATTCATAATATCTAATCCGGTTTTGGAATCCAGATTCCCGGTTGGCTCATCAGCTAAAATAATAGAGGGGTGATTAACTAAAGCCCGGGCAATAGCTACCCGTTGTTTCTGCCCACCGGAAATCTCATTGGGACGATGACCAATTCGATCACCCAGCCCCACATCCTGTAAGGCTTTAATCGCTATTTTCCTTCTATCTCTTACCGGAATACCGGCATAGACCAGAGGAAGTTCAACATTCCTTAAATTAGTAGCCCGGGGCAACAGATTAAATTGCTGGAAAACAAAACCGATTTTTTTATTGCGAAATAAGGCTAACTGATTATCGTTGAGATTATTGACATCCTGGTCAGCAAGAAAATATTTTCCTCCGGTGGCATAATCCAGACAACCAATAATATGCATGAGAGTAGACTTTCCTGAGCCGGAAGGTCCCATAATGGAAACAAATTCTCCTTCATTAATTTCAAAGGAAACTCCTCTTAGGGCTTCTACTTTCACTTTTCCTAAATGATAAGTTTTGGACATTTTTTCTATTTGCATTACTTTGCTCATTGTTGTTTTACCTCATCCTTAGCATGGGTGACCCTCCACCAAATGCTCCCCTCTGTGAATCTGTAGAACTATTCATCTGGTAATTATTGACCACAATTTGGTCTCCCTCCTGCAGACCCTCAATAATTTCCCGGTAAAATCCGTCACTAATCCCGGTCTTTACCGGAACTGGCACACCCTTATTATCCTCAGCTTTTAATACCATACTTCCCCGATTACCTTCTGAAACTGCCGTAACCGGAACTATAAGAGCATCTTCAACGGAATCCACAATAATTTCAGCTGTTGCCGAAAATCCTGGTTTAAAATAAGGAGACACTTCATCCATACGAAGTGTAACCGGAACAGTTACAATTCCGCTTTCAGTTCTGGCATATTCAGCAACCTCTACTACTTTTCCGGAAAAAATTTGTTCTTTAAGAATATCCAATTCGATTTCCACTTCCTGCCCCACTTCTACTCTCAGACAGTCTACTTCACTAATCGAAACCTCCACCTCGTACAAAGAATCATCAATTAGGTAAACAACATCATGGGATCCTTCGATAAAATCTCCTTCTTCAACAAAAATATCAACAATTTTACCGGAGAAAGGGGCTTTTAGTGTCTTTGATTCATATTTATCCAGGGCAACTTCCATAGTCAATCTTCTTTCTTCTATTTGAGTGGAAGATCCGGAAATTTTGGCCAGCTCATACTCATTTTTTGCACTCAGATAATTCAAGCGTTCCTGTTTATCTTCCAACTTAACCAGCTCCTGCCCTTTTTCTACCATATCACCAGCTTTAACCAGTATATTTTCTACAGTTCCACCTGCTGTTCCAGTAGTAGCAAAGCTTAAATATACCTCGTTTTCCGGTTTTATGTAGCCACTTGTGGATACAGTTTTTTTGATGCTTCCCCTGCTCACCTCTATAATCGAATCCGGGTCAACCTCTTGGGTGAAACCCCCTTCTTCTCCTGATTTAGAAGTGTTTTCGATAAAAGGTATAGGCAAATGATTCCTTCCCAGATAAATGCCGCCACTGATTAATATCAGTATAAAGAGCCAGATAAATAATTTTTTCTTTTTCATGCTATGTACACCTCAAAATTTTCCCTGTAAAAACCCAATAAAATGCGCTAACTGCAAACGGTTTACAAACCATTCATCTTCAGCCTGCTTCGCATTGATTTCCTTTTCTTTCAGGTTCAGCATTTCATTCTTCCATTGAGTCTCACTAATCGCACCCTGTTGATATTGTTTCTCCATAATCTCCGCCTTATCCTCTTCTTTTTCCAGGGTTAATAGCTGGTTATCCAGATTAAGTTGGTTATACTGATCCTGATCCATCAACTGTTCTGCTTCTAATTTTAATTGTTCTTTTAGGTAAGCTATAGCGATTTCTTTCTGCCGGATATTATCCTGTTTTTGCTCTTCTTCCAGCTCCTGCAATCCACCATCTGCTAATTTGACTGAAAAGTCCACCATCACAAACCAGTTGGACGGAAATTGATGACCCCCGGATAGAATAACTGTCGGTTTTCCCTCATCTTCGGTCCATTCTAATTCCTTAATTAACTCTTCCTTTTCCAATTGACTAGTTTTAACCTGGTAATTATTTTCCAAAATCTCTTCTACCAGATTTTTCTGATTTTCATAATCAATATCCATGGTATCCATTCGGGAGAAAAGTCCCTGGACAAAATCAACATTTCTCTCAAACTTTGTCGCTGTACCTTCAGGTAGATTCAGTAGAAGTGAGAATTGTTTTTTTGCCCGGGAAAGATTCTTTTCCTGATTAAATAATTGATTTCTAGCATCTTCCAACGCAATTTGAGCCTCTGTTTCCTGCTGGTATCCG
>CAZAJW010000237.1:0-3984 GCA_964485485.1 uncultured Atribacterota bacterium
ACTTTTACTGAAAACTGAGAACTATAAACTAAAATCTGTGTTTCACACTCGATACTCTTCTATCATTTCCTCCCCCTCACCCTGACCCTCTCCCTCCGAATCAATTCCTCCCCCTTGATGGGGGAGGATAAAGGTGGGGGTGAAGTTGACCATAGGAGAGGAAACTATAAGGAGAAAATAATCTCCCAAATATTTTCGATTACATTTGACTAAAAATTAAAAACTGAAAACATTGTTTGTTATCATTTACATTGTATCTTTGTATTTGAGAAGTAATCTCATCCATTTATAACCGCGATATTTTACTAAAAACTGAGAACTAAAAACTAAAAACGTTTTTTTAATCTTGCATCTTGCATTTTGTATTTCAACGTTATACATTATATGCTATACGTTATACTTTTTTAGACACAATACTATTTACTTTCATTTAATGAGGGAGAATTAAAAATGTCTCAATTGCTTATCCCGGATGCATATGTTAAGAATGTCTATGCGATTGATGTAGAAAAATTACGAAAAAAGAAAAGAATTAAGGGTATTATTATTGACCTGGATAATACGCTGGTTCCATGGGGTAAAAAACATCTTGATGAAAGGATAATTGCCTGGATAAATAGGGTAAAAGAAAGTGGAATAAAAATATGTATTTTATCTAATAGTCGTTCTGCGCATGTAACCGAAATGGGCAATCTTCTTGATATACCTTTTTATTCCAGTCGTTACAAGCCATTCAAGGGACCTTTCATAGAAGCAATGAGAATTATGAATACAGAGAATAAAGAAACTGCAGTTATCGGTGACCAGATTTTTACCGACGTGTTGGGTGGGAACCGTCTGAATTTGTTAACTATCCTGGTTTTCCCGCTTAAAAAACATGATGGTCTGGGAACTCGTCTCATCTATAGGTCTTTAGAGCGTGCTATTATGTCTTTCTGGATTAATCATGGTAAAATAAAGCTAATCGAAGGTAAATGGCCTGAATAATAATATAGGTTCCAGTATCGAGTATAGAGTATCGAGTCCAGAATACAGTGATAAATAATGAGTAATAAGTAATAATAAAACTAGATTTCAGTTATCAGTTTTGGACTGTAATGTATGATTTTTTATTTAAACTCGATACTACATACACGATGCTCGATACCGATTTAATTTGTAAAATAAACATATTAATGTTAAATTAAAAAAAATATCTGAAGTAAAGAGGATAATATGGTAGCTCGAGTAATAAAAGAAAAAGGAATAACTGGTGAATTTCTATTGGACGTACTGGTTAACAGAAAAATAATAAAGAGTCAGGATATAGATAAGATCCACCAGAGACAGGGAGAAAAAGGCACCAGCATACAGAGTATTATTATTAATATGGGACTAATCGAAAAAAAAGAAATGATGGAAATACTCTCTGAGGAAATCGGTATTTCTTATGTTGATCTTGAAGGAAAATCTTTTGACCCCTCTGTTGTGGCAATGCTGCCGGAAGACTTATCTCGCAAACACCAGCTGGTAACAATTGATAAGAAAAAGGATAAATTGATTGTAGCCATGTCTAATCCGCTGGATGTTTATACACAGGATGAAATTAAAATTAAAATGGGCTATGAAATAGAGCCTCGTCTATCTTATAGCGATGATATCAGTAAAGTTCTTGATTCCGTTTATGGAATCACGGAAAATTGGCAACAAATGATGGGTGAGATTAATTCCCTGCCTGTGACAGCAGTAGAAGAGAATTCAGAGGAAATGGATATTTCCAAGAGCGTAAGTCAATCCCATGAGGCCCCTATCATTTCCCTGGTAAATTTAATTATGCTTCGTGCTATCAAAGAAGGTGCTAGTGATATCCATATTGAGCCATATGGTGACAAGTCACTAAAAGTCAGGTATCGGATTGACGGTATATTGCATGATATAATGTCTCCTCCCAGGAACTTACATATGGCAATTATTTCCCGTATTAAAATTATGTCCAATATGAACATTGCCGAACGGCGCTTGCCCCAGGACGGCCGAATCAAGGTGCAGGTTCACAGCAGAGAGGTTAATTTCCGCGTTTCTACTATTCCGGCTATAAATGGTGAAAGTGCTGTTTTGAGAATCCTTGATCCTGCCCAGATAATGCTGGATTTAAAATCAATTGGTTTTTCTAAACACAATCTAGAAAAATACCAGGAGCTAATTGAAAAACCTAATGGGATCTTACTGGTAACCGGACCCACCGGTAGCGGTAAATCTACTACCCTTTATGCAACACTAAATATATTAAATTCGACTGAAAAGAAAATCATGACTATTGAAGACCCGGTAGAATACCGATTAGATGGTATTAACCAATTACAGGCAAAACCCAAGATAGGATTAACTTTTGCCGCTGGATTACGTAGTTTTCTCCGTCAGGACCCCGATATTATGCTGGTTGGCGAAATCAGGGATAAGGAAACTGCAGATATTGCAATTCAGTCAGCATTGACCGGTCACCTGGTTTTAAGCACCTTACATACCAATGATGCCCCAAGCTCTATTGTCCGTTTAATTGACATGGGAGTTGAACCTTTTTTAATATCTTCTTCTGTTATAGGGGTTATTGCCCAGCGTTTAGTACGTAAGATTTGCCCTTATTGTAAAAAAGAAATCCCTATAAACGATGAAGTTAAAAAAGTAATGGAAGAGTTTAACATAAGCCCTGGTGAGATGAGGATTTTTCATGGTGAGGGTTGTCAACATTGTAAGGGCACAGGTTATAAGGGAAGAACTGCTATATTTGAATTGATGGTAATTAATGATAGTATTCGTGAAATGATATATAAGAATGCTACTTTAAGTGAAATAAGGGAAACAGCTATTAAGAAAAACGGTATGATTACCTTAAAAGAAGACGGATTAAGAAACATTATCCAGGGAATCACTACCATCGAAGAAGTCGTCCGAACAACATCTACCTAAATACAGAGTATACCGTATAACGTATATCGTTAAGATAAGATTTGTATATAGTATCAAGTTCAAATACAGTAATAAGCAACAAGTAATGAGTAATCAGCAATATAAATTAATTGTTCAATTCACTAATTAAAAACAGTAAACAGTATAGAGTTAAAATCGTATAGCTTGTACTGGTGTACTGTAAGATAAACAGTGTATTGTATTGCGAATTGAGCTAAAAAAATAATAGGGAGATAATGTTTAAAGAAAAAATAAAAGTTTCCAGGATCTCAGGGTTTGGCAATTAGGAATTGAAATGGTTAAAGTAATCTATCGATTAACTGAAAATTTTCCAAAAAACGGGTTAAATTGGTAAGCTTGAAAGAAAGTTTGACTATTCTCTTAATTTTTCCAATTTGAGGAAAGGACTGACTCTTCTTTTGTTTCCTCCCCCTCACCCTAACCCTCTCCCTCCGAGGGGAGAGGGAAGTTTTGGATTATACTTCAAGGGGAGAGAGATATTAATAAATATACTCCCTGGGGAGAGGGAAGTATAAAAAGGCGAATTATCGGATTGGATATCAGGTTAACTTCTATAAGAATGAAATTGAAATTTTATTTATTAAAAGGAAAAATTAAGAAACTTACTAATTTTTTGCTCATTACTTATTGCTAATCATTGTATTCTCTAAGACTTGAGGAAAGGATTAACTATTTTCTAATTTTCTTTCTCTTGTGGAAGGATTGAATCTTTTTGGTTTTCTCCCCCTTAAAGGAGAAATATTAACTATTCTTTTAATTCCTTCCCTTTTGAGGGAAAAATTGACTCTTCTCTAATTTACTCCCACTGGTGGGAAGGATTAATTTCTTTTGTTTCCTCCCCCTTGAGGGGGGAGGATGAAGGTGGGGGTGAGGTGAGTCTAGGGATGATAAATAAAAGTGTTAGAAATAATAAATCATATTTCAAGGATGATTTATTATTTAATCAAAAAATTATAATGTGTTGTTGTTATCTATGATTTACTATATAATATAGTTGAATTGCTTTTTATTGATTTA
>CAZAJW010000238.1:0-9837 GCA_964485485.1 uncultured Atribacterota bacterium
GTCTATTCCGCTGTATAAAAAAATATTTGTTAAAAAGGATAGTTTGGGGTTGACTTTTAACACAGTATCTTGAGGGGGGAGGATAAAGGTGGGGGTGAAGCTGACCATAGGAGAGAGAACTATGAGGAGAAGACAATTTCCTGATTATTTTCGATTACATTTGACTGAAAGCTGAAAACTGAGAACATTGTTTGTCATCATGTACATTGTATCTTTGTATTTGACCGGCAGACCGGATGACTGGTACACCTAAAAAATTGATAAATTGATAAACCGGTCAATTAAATATATCTTGCACCTTATAACTTTTTAACTGAAAAACGGTTTTATTTGGCCAATTGATAACTAGGTTAATTGGTAGATTGTATTTTTCCAAAATATATGCTATATTATCTTTAGAAAGTGATAAGTCACCCTGCTGTGGACGCGAAACTGAATAAGTTTTGACCCAACACTTTTTTATAAGGAAATCGAGCTCCGGGTGTGTAATGCAAGCCTGTGGCTTTCCTGAAAGGGATAACCTAAAATTAGCGAAACCGTTAATTAACTGGAAGCATGAAACATCTGGGTAGATATCCACCTGTTTGAGGATAGGTATCAAAACTTGTAGTTAGCGTCATAGCGGGGTTATTCTTTTTTCTAATATACTATGTCTACTATTGACAATAAGCTATAGATTGTATTATGATTAACAAACTAAACAAGCATTTTCTTAGAAAACAATTGTTAAATAAAAGAAAATTTCTTTCGAAGCGGTCTATTTTAGAGAAAAGTAATAAAATAGCCGATAAATTAATAAAATTTGATAAATACCAACAATCAGAAAAAATTATGCTATATATTTCCACCAAATTAGAAGTTCAGACACAGAGAATTATAGAATCTGCTCAGAAAGATAATAAAAGCATATATATACCGCTTATTATCCCAGAACAGCATGATTTAATTCCCTCTCTTGTAATTGATTTTGAAAAAGAAATTGCTTTAGGCAATTTAGGAATATATCAACCAAGAAAAGAGTTCCACAGATTATTTCCACCAAGCATCTTAGACCTGGTCATAGTCCCGGGTCTTGCATTTAATCAGCAAGGCCATCGTTTAGGTAGAGGCGGAGGATATTATGACCGATTTTTAAAAAAATTGCCAGTACAGGCCTATTCGATTGCCCTAGCTTTTGAGATGCAGATGATTGAACAAATACCTTTGGAAGAGAATGATATGCCTGTTGATTGTATTATTACCGAAAAAAGAATAATTAAGTTAAAGAACGATAAAAAAAAATAAATAAAAGTTATATATATAAAAAAATCGATTTTCTTAAAAATTAGCTGAGAAAATTCGAGAACATGAAATGAGTTGTGTGTAGTCAATCATGAAATATCTAAGGAAATCATGGTAAGACTGTCACAACAATGAAGGAGGAAATGTTAATCTCATGGAAAACAAGAATGATGTAATTGAAGAAAAACAAGAAAAGCAAGAAACAAGCGAAACTCAGGACCAGGCTCAAATGAATGATCTTATGAATGATTCATTGGACGGGTTCAAAAAAATCAGGAGGGGAGAAATTACCAAAGGTAAAGTCGTAAAAGTAGATGATGATGGGTATCTTGTAGATATAAACTACAAGATGGAAGGGTTCCTTCCTGCGACCGAAGACTCTCTTTTTACTACTGGCCAGGATAAAGTCAATCATTCACTGGAAATTGATGACGAAATTGATGTATATATTATGAAAGTGGATGAAAAAAATAGTCAAATCCATCTTTCCCGCGAAAGAGCACGATATATTCTTTTATGGGATCAGCTGCAAAATGCCTTTAAAAGTAAAAAACTAATTCAAGGAGAAGTAGTAGAAAAAAATAGCAATGGACTCATTGTTGATTTGGGAGTTAAGGCTTTTGTCCCGCTATCTCATGTAGAACAACAATTTATTGAAGAAAAAGATTTAGATAAATATGTTGGTAAAAAGTTATCTTTTCATATTTTAAAATTAGATAAAAATAGGAATAATATTGTATTATCACATCGCCTTGTTCTGGAAAAAGAAAGAGAAGCCTTAAAACAAAAAACACTTTCTAACCTGGAGGTTGGGCAAACCTTAGATGGTAAAGTGGTTAATATTACTAACTTTGGTGCCTTTGTTGATATCGGTGGAATTGAAGGACTTTTACATCTTTCCGAAATTACCTGGAAAGATATGAAAGACCCCTTAAAGCTTATTCAGAAAGGTGATGAAATTAAGGTCAAGGTTATTGATTTTGAAAAAGAAAAGAAAAAAATATCCCTCAGCATAAAACAACTACTTCCCAATCCCTGGGATGTTGTAGATGAAAAATTCAGTATCGGTGATGAAGTTGATGGAAAAGTTTTAAGTATTAAAAATTTTGGTGCTTTCATTGAACTAGAAGAGGGATTAAACGGTTTATTACACATTTCGGATATGTCCTGGGCTTATACTAGAGAACCGCAGGATATTCTTTCTGAAAACGAAGAAATAAAAGTCAGGATATTGGATATTGACAAAGAAAAAAGAAAAATATCCCTGGGATTAAAACAACTCATGGATGATCCATGGAAAACTATTGAAGAAAAATATACTGTTGGAAGCATAGTTGAAGGGAAAATAACCCAGATAAATTCCTATGGTGCTAATGTAGAGATAGATCCGGGCGTTACCGGAATTATCCATCTTTCTGAAATTGATTGGAAATACATTGAGAAACCTTCCAGTGTCTTAAAAAAATATGCCGTTATGCCTCTAAAGGTAATTAAAATTGACAAAAAAGACCGTATTATTTTCCTGAGCAGAAAGCAAACTTTGCCCAACCCCTGGGAAGAAATTGCTAGTAAATACAAGGTAAATGATAAAGTTAAGGGTACTATTCTAAGAATAAAGAATTTTGGTGTATTTGTTGCTCTTGATGAAGAAATCGAAGGCTTCTTACCATTTTCTGAAATATCCTGGGAAGATATTAAGCACCCTAGCCAGGTATTTACCAAAGGAGACGAGGTAGAGTTAAAGGTTATCGAAATTGATAAAGAAAAGTCTCAACTAACCCTGAGTCGTAAACGTCTCATTCCCAATCCATGGAGTGAAATCCGTAGAAAATACGGCGTGGGCAGCCTGATTGAGGGTAAAGTAGTTAATATTACTGATTTTGGTGCTTTTGTTAATCTGGGAGAAAATATTGATGGACTTGTTCCACTTTCAGAAATTTCAAATCGTAGGATTGAGAGCGCCGAGAGCGTCCTCTCGGTAGGTGATACTGTTCAAACTCTTATTACAAAAATTGATGAGAAAAGAAAAAAGATAAGTTTGAGTATCAGGAGAGCTGAAAAAGAAGAACAAAAACAGTTAGTTAAAGATTATAATAAAAAAGAGGACAGTGATAGAATATTGTTGAAAGATGTATTCGGGGATATTCTGAATTTTAAGAAAAAATAATTTTAAGGAGAATATCTTATCATGGCGGACGAGGTAAAACAAAGAAATTACCTATCTAATTTGAGATTGGGTGAAATTCTTATTAACCAGGGAATGATTAATTCCGAGCAGTTAAAAAAAGCCCTGGAAATTCAAAAGACCAATAGCAAAAAGAAAATCGGGGAGATTCTGGTCAGTCAAAGAGCTATTACCCAGAAGCAGCTATTGCAGGCATTGCAGCATGTTTATGAAGCAGAATACATTGAACTAGAAGATGTCATTCTTGACCCGGAAATTGTCTCCATTATTCCAAAAAGAATCGCAGTCCGTTATAAAATTGTACCTCTTAGCAAAGAAAATAATACTTTAACCATTGCAATGGCTAATCCCCTGGATGTAAATACTATTGATTACATCAAGGAATACACAAAAATGGATGTCAACCCAAAATTTGCTAGTGAGGAAGATATTGCTAATGTCTTGAGTACTCACTACGAAGTGGGGGGACATTTTGATGACATTCTAGAAAAAGTTGATGTCTCTAATGTTGCTGAATACGGTGATGAAGTCAATCTTTCAGCATTGGAAGCAATCAGCCAGGAAGCACCGGTTATTCAACTGGTTAATATGATTATAGTGCAGGGCATTAAAGAAAGAGCAAGCGATATACACCTGGAACCTAACAAAAGGGGATTATTAGTCAGATATCGTATTGACGGTATACTACATGATGTACGAATGTTACCTGCCAGAATCAAACCGGCAATAATTTCCAGGATTAAAATATTGTCACGAATGGATATCGCTGAACGGCGCTTGCCTCAGGATGGCCGCTTCCAACTTCGTTTCGGAGCTAGAGAAGTAGATTTAAGAATATCATCTATTCCAACTGTTTATGAAGAAAAAATAGTTATGCGTATTTTAGACAAAAGTCAGGGTGTAATTTCTCTCGATAGTGTAGGATTCACAAAGAAACAGTTGGAAGAATTTCGTAGTATGATTAAATCTTCTTATGGGATTATTCTTATTACCGGTCCCACAGGAAGCGGAAAAAGTACTACCCTGTACGGGGCTCTTAATGAAATCGATTCCATTGAAAAAAATGTTATTACTGTTGAAGATCCAGTTGAGTATAAACTAGAAAGAATAAATCAGATAAACGTCAGACCAAAAATTGATTTAACCTTTGCCAATGCCCTGCGTTCTATATTGCGGCAGGACCCGGACATTATCATGATTGGAGAAATGAGAGACTCGGAGACAGCACATATAGCTGTTCAATCTGCCCTAACCGGTCATCTTGTTTTTAGTACATTACATACCAATGATGCGGTAAGTTCACTTACTCGAATGATTGATATGGGTATTGCCCCATTTCTAATTTCTTCTTCAGTCATAGGTGTTATGGCCCAGAGACTAGTAAGACAGATATGCCCCAGATGTATTGAGGAGTACACACCTGAAGAAGATGTGCTGGAAAACCTTAAAGTTAACTTTGAACTTCCGGATCCTGGGAATTTCAAGCTTTATCGCGGCAAAGGTTGTGATTATTGCAAAAATACCGGATATAGAGGAAGAACTGCCATATTTGAAGTGGTTCGTATTAATGATGAAATTCGTTCTATGATTATGAAAAATTCTTCCAGTAATGAAATAAAAGAAGCTGCTATCAAAAATGGCATGCGCACTCTTTTGGACAGCGGAGTAGCAAAAGCATTAGAAGGGATTACCACCATTGACGAAGTATTACGGGTAGCGGTATAATTATTTTATTTAACCCTAAAAAACCAACCGCTATGCGGGTGCGATATTTACTTTAACTAGTAGAAGGAGTTTTTTTATGAGAGAGATGAGCAGCCAACAAATCAGGGAAGCATTCCTAAAATTTTTCCAGTCTAAGGATCATAATATCATGCCCAGCGCATCACTTGTTCCCGAAGATCCCAGTATTTTATTTACCATTGCTGGTATGGTACCTTTCAAACCGGTTTTTTTGGGTCAGCAAAAGTCAACAATGAAAAGAGCAACTACTTCTCAGAAATGCCTTCGAACTAATGATATTGATAATGTTGGAAGAACTGCCCGTCATCATACTTTTTTTGAAATGTTAGGAAACTTTTCATTTGGTGATTATTTTAAAAAAGAAGCAGTCCAATGGAGTTGGGAATTTTTTACAGAGGTGATAGGATTTCCAAAAGAAAAATTATATGTATCAGTCTATAAAGATGACGATGAATCATTTAATCTATGGCACAATATGATTGGTTTATCAGAAAACCATATTGTTCGTTTAGGGGAAGAAGATAATTTTTGGAAAGTTGGTCCCATAGGACCATGTGGTCCCTGTTCGGAGATTTATATTGACATGGGGCCGGAAAGAGCGTCACAGAATGGTGGTGGTGTTGGAGTAAATGATCGTTATCTGGAATTATGGAACCTGGTATTTATGCAATTCAACCGAAATGAAGATGGTTCCCTGGAACCTCTTCCCAAAAAAAATATTGATACAGGCTTGGGATTGGAAAGAATTGCTTCGGTATTGCAGAAAGCTCCTTCAGATTTTGAGACAGATTTGTTCTTACCCATTATTCAATACACTGCAAAAAAGGCAAACCTTGATTATCGAAAAAACCCTAAACATGATATTGCCTTAAAGGTAATATCAGACCACATCCGGGCATTGGTTTTTATGATAACCGATGGTATACTTCCTTCCAATGAAGGAAGAGGTTATGTACTAAGAATGCTTTTAAGAAGAGCATATCGCTATGGAAAGGTTCTTGAATTGCACGAGCCTTTTCTCTATGATATTGCACCACAGATTATTAATCTTATGCAAAATGCTTATCCTGAATTAAAAGAAAAAGAGAAGAATATTTATGAATTGATTCTGACTGAAGAAAAACGTTTTCAAGAAACACTTAATCTCGGCCTTAATATTCTGGAAACATATATAAATAAGCTAAAAAAGGGAAACCAAAAGATGTTAAGTGGGAAAGATGCCTTTACTCTTTATGATACTTATGGATTTCCGCTTGAAATCACCAAAGATGTCTTGTCTGAAGCCGGATTATTAGTTAACGAAGAAGATTATCAGAAATATATGCTGGAACAAAAAGAGCGGTCACGTCAATCATGGGATTCTGGTAAAACTGATAGTAAACAAGATAAAAAGAAGGAAGAGCTCTATCATAATATCTTATCTTTAAATGGAGAGACTATTTTTAATGGCTATCATCAGATTTCATCTCAGACTGAAATAATTGCTCTAATTCAGGGACATGAAGAAGTTGAACAGCTTGAAACCGGTCAGCAGGGTTTGATTATTTTAAAGGAAACACCTTTTTATGCCGAAAAAGGTGGGCAAAAAGGCGATTGTGGTACTATTACAGCTTCTAATGGTACATCTGCTATGGCGAAAGTATATGATACCCAAACCCCATTGGAAGGACTGATTGTTCATTACGTAGAGGTAGAGAGAGGTTCTTTTCAAAAAAACCAGCAGGTAAAAGCCCAGATTGATGACCGGGAGAGAATAGCGATTGCAGCCAATCATACAGCCACCCATCTGCTGCATCATGCTTTAAGAGAAGTACTGGGAGAACATATAAAACAGGCAGGTTCTTCGGTTACCGCTGAACATCTGAGATTTGATTATACTCACTACAAACCTTTAAAAAAGGAAGAAATAGACAGGATTGAGAAAATAGTGAATAAACAGATTGAAGAAAATTATCCGGTTAAGTCTGAAATTACCAATCTAAAAGCTGCCCGGGAGAAGGGGGCCATAGCCTTGTTTGGTGAAAAATACGGTGATGAAGTAAGGATGATTGATATTGGTGGCTTTAGCCGTGAGCTTTGTGGGGGAACTCACCTGGATCAGACTTCAAAAATTGGTATATTTAAAATAATTACTGAACAAGGTATAGGAAGTGGTCTTCGCAGGATTGAGGCTATTACCAGAGAAAAAGCCTGGGAAACTATAAAAAAAGAGGAAACTCAATTGCAGGAGCTTCAGAAAATATTAGACGCTCCACAGGAAAGGCTGATTCAAAAGATAGAACAACTTATTTCGGAAAATGAACAATTGAAGCGTGAGTACCGATTACTCTGGAAAGAAGTGCTACCCTATCAAATTGATAAACTTATTCAAAATAAGAAAATTATTAATAATGTTACTGTTGTCTCGGCAATAATTGATAGTAAAGAAAAGAAAGATTTAAGAGAAACAGGAGATTTAATAAAAGAAAAGATAGAATCCGGAATCATTATCCTGGCAACCGAATTAGAAGAAAGTAAAATAAATATTATTGTGATGGTGACTGATGACTTAATTAACAAGGGCTACGATGCCGGCAAAATAATTAAGCCCTTAGCAAGTGCTATTGATGGCAAGGGAGGCGGCAAGAAACATTTTGCGCAGGCCGGCGGTAATAATCCGGAGAAGCTAAAAAGCATCTATCAAAATATAGAAAACATACTTCAGTTATAAATATCGCACCCTCGATATCTCCATTAGACTAACCATTTTATTTGATTTTATCTCTACCATATTATATTATTATAAAATTATGATATTTTAATAATCTATAAATACTTGTAGGAGAAATACTATTTGAGAATATTAGGTATAGATATGGGAGAAAAGAGAATCGGGTTAGCTTTAAGTGACCCCTTGGGATATACTGCTCAGGGATTAAAAACTATTCAAATAAAAAATCCTGAAGAAATTTGTGACAGACTTATGGATGTCATAAAAGAGAAAAAAGTGGAATTACTGCTCTTCGGTTTACCCAGGAATATGAACGGAACTCTGGGACCACAGGCTAAAAAAGTTCAGGAGTATGCCCAAAAGCTAAAATCACTCAGCCAATTACCGGTTGATTTTGAGGATGAAAGATTGAGCACTGTGAGTGCCGAACAGGTGCTTTTGATGGCCGATCAGAGCAGGGCAAAAAGAAAGAAAGCAATTGACCGATTGTCCGCGGTGATTATTTTACAATCTTACCTGGATCGGAAGAGCACTGAAAAAAATAAAGGATAATTATGACCAGATTTATAAATTTTTTAATTTTTCTTTCAGCTGTCTTTTTTTTAATAATTATTCTCTCTGCAACCTGGATATTAGTTCCTCTTGATACGGTTAATCCAACAGAGAAAACTCTTAGCATACCTTATGAATATAACAGTGCCCGCATAAGATATTTATTAGAAGAAGAGGGGATTATTAGGCCTGGTAATATTATTTTCCAATTAATGACCAGGGTGCTGAAAATTGATGAAAGCCTTCAATCAGGAGAGTATAAATTTAGTTCCTCTCAAAATCTTCTGCAAATTGCCGATCAATTGGTTAAAGGTAAAATTGTTCTGCATAGGATTACTATACCGGAGGGTTATCAATACAAACAGATTGCCCGTTTGCTGGCTGATAATGAAATTGCCGAATATGATGAAATATTACAACTAATTCAGGAAGAAAATGAATTTCGGGAAGGTTATTTATTTCCAGATACCTATGGGTTCCCAAAAAACTTTGGTGCTGCTAATGTGCTTAGAGTAATTCGGGATAATTTTGAAAAAATTGTCTATCAGCATATAAAACCTGAACAGGAGTTTCCGGCTGACCTGGATTTTAATCAAGTAATGATTCTGGCCTCTATTGTTGAGAAAGAGGCTCAGGGGAAAGAAGATAAACCCAAAATAGCCTCAGTATTTTATAACCGGCTGAAAGCTGGCATGCGGCTACAATCATGTGCCACTATTCAGTATCTTTTGGAAAAACCACAACAGAATTTAACACAACAAGACCTACAGATTGAATCACCCTTCAATACCTATATTTATTCCGGACTTCCACCGGAGCCAATTTGTAATCCGGGATTAGATTCAATTTTAGCGGCTGCTAATCCGGTTGAAGAGGAATATATTTATTTTGTTTTAGGCAAAGATGGAGAACACATATTTTCTAAAACATATCAAGAACATCTTGATAATAAACCATAAAATAGTTCGAGTATGTAGTAAAATACTATGGAATAGTTGGGGGAGGTTTTTCAGATTTCAGTTATCAGTTTTCAGGCTGGCATGCGGGCTTAATAATATCTTACATTTTTTCTTTTTTATTGGACTGGCAGACCAAGAATAATTGGTAAATTGAATTTTTGTATTTAACTGAAAACTGTATTTATTACTCATTACTCATCACTTATTACTGTGAACTTCCTTCTTGAGGGAAAGACTAACTCTTTCTTTTATCTCCTCCCCCTTGAGGGCAGGATTAAGTTTTCTGTTTCTTCCCATTTAAGGGAAAGACTAGATATTTTCTTACTTCCTCCCCCTGAGGGCAGGATAAACTTTTCTTTAATCTCCTCCCCCTTGAGGGGGGAGGATAAAGGTGGGGGTGAATTGAA
>CAZAJW010000239.1:0-4734 GCA_964485485.1 uncultured Atribacterota bacterium
AAGTTTTAGCATTTTATATTTATTTTTAATGTAAATTTAAAGATATATAAGAATTTATGTTTTATTCACTTTTCAAAATTGATAAAGGCCAACTGTCCGAAAGGGCAGGACGCAAAGTCATGGACCTAAGACAAATGATTTGTTATGGCCGCCAGACTGCCGGCTTTTTATTTGGTAAAAGTTTTTGAGGAATTAATTTCAAATAAATCTATAAAAAAGTAGGTAGAAATGACCATATGGCATTAGAATGAATTTTGGTATAAGGTTGGCTAATAGATTTGAAATTTTTCGCATTCTAATGAATGATGGAGATATATAAAGAAATAATCTCAAAAAAAGAAGTAGGAGGATGTTTATAATGAAGAATATAACAAACAATAAAGAATTAATTGTAATATCTTTATTGTTATTTTTACTTTTTCTCACCGGCTGTTTTTTATTACCTCCCCAAAATCACGAACCTGTAATTAACTCAAACCCTAATACCGATGCTACTATAGGCCAAACATATACTTATACTGTAGATGCAACAGACCCTGATGGTGATCCATTAAACTATAAATTAACCATTGCTCCTGATGGTATGGAAGTTTCTGCGGATGGCATTATAAGTTGGACCCCTGTTGACACAGGAAGTTATGATGTAACTTTAGAGGTATCTGATGGAAAATCAAACATTACTCAGACCTTTACTATTGTAGTAACAGAATCTTCTTCGCCAAGTCCTTCTTTGCCAGGCCCATCATCTATTGAAGAAGAAGCAAAAGAAATATTGGAAACTCAGGACTTGGGGAGGGAATATTTCGAACAACTTGAATCTCAGGATGATCCTGATGCCTTACAACAGACGATTGACTATCTTGAGGCACAACCTAATATTGATAGTGTAGAAGTTGGAGAAGATGGGGATTCCATGTGGATTAAATATAAAAGTGGCGTAGAAGGAGCAATTTTAACTGAACCATTTAGATCTTTGGGTGACTTAAGTGCATCCGAAAAAGCATATAGTTCTAGTTTTGTAAAGGAAAGCACAAGAGATTCTGTTGATAAAAAGGCGATAATACTTTTACCTTTTGATCATATAGAGGGCTATAAAGATACATCGGTAGATTGTTTACGTAATTCTCTTATGCAGTCTGGCTACTCTGAAAACTCTATAGAAATATACGATGGGAGTCAGGTAACGGTTGATTTAATGAGAACTTTGGGTAATTATAATTTTATTTATATGTCAACACATGGATCAGTAGATTCAAATGGTCTTGTAGGTGTTGCTACAGGTGAGGAAGTTTCTCCATGGAGTATGTCTCTGATATGGGAAAGTTTAACGGGACATCCAAAAGAAATTTCAATAGTCTCTGTTCCGGCTAAGTTTTTTGGTATTGAAGTTCCTATGGTTATTTTTGCTTTAAACCCCTCTTTTTTTCAAGATTATACATATCAAGGTAGTTTTGTGCATATGAATGCATGCAATTCTTACAAGAATAGTACGTTGTCCGATGTTTTCCTTTATAACGGAGCGGAGGTATATATAGGTTGGGATAATACTTCTTTCCTGGAGCTTGGAAAGGTACATTATCCAGAGTTTTACGAAGAACTTGCAAAACAAGATAATTCCGTACAACAGGCTTATAATTCTACCTTTGCTAATTACTATCCTGCTACAGTGTACAAGGATACGAATAATAATAAAAAATGGCGTATCAAACTGTTAAATGGGGAAGATCTTGGAGATGGGGCTGATACAACTGCTGACTATAATTTAGATCTTATAGTGGGAGGAGATGACTCATTCGTTTTAAATCCTTCCATTACCCCAGAAACTTATACTATTACTGCATCTGCTGAATCCAATGGCTCTATTGATCCAAGTGGAGATATATTGGTAGATGCAGGAGCTGATCAAATATTTACCATTACACCTGATGAGTATTATCAAATTGCCGATGTTGTAGTAGATGGAAGTTCTGTGGGAGTAGTAGACAATTATACTTTTACTAATGTAAATGAAGACCATACTATATCTGCTACTTTTAGTGAAGAAACAATACCCGTTGTTAACCATGCTCCTGTGATAGTTTCTACTCCCATAGCCACGGCAAATATAGACGAGCCATATAGTTATGACGTCAATGCTACAGATGCTGACGATGATCCTTTAACTTACTCTTTAATTACTAATCCCGAAGGTATGAATATTAATTCTTCTACTGGTATTATTACTTGGGTTCCAAGTGATACAGGAGATTTTGATGTTACTGTAAAAGCAAGTGATGGAGACATCTTTGACACGCAGGAGTATACAATTACCGTCTCTCCGGTTGTCCCGGATACTTTTACTATTACAGCTTCTGCAGGTTCTAATGGCTCTATAGATCCATCTGGTGATGTAATAGTAAATGAAGGTTCAGATCAATTATTTAACATTACCCCTGATTCTGGTTATGAGATAAGCGATGTATTGGTAGACGGAAGCCCTATAGGAGCAGAAAGCACATGTATCTTCACTAATATAACACAGGACCATACCATTTCGGCTACTTTTAATTTGATTGCATCTAATGAAATATATGTGCCAGATGATTATAGTACCATTCAAGGAGCGGTAGACGCGGCGGTTTCTGGTGATACTATAATCGTTCAAGATGGTACCTATATCGAGAATGTTAATGTAGATAAAGAAAGTCTTACCATAAAATCTAAGAATGGAGCTGGTTCTACTTTTGTACAGGCAAATAATCAAGATGCCAATGTATTTGATATCAGAATTGATAATATAAATATTAATGGATTTACAGTTAAGGGAGCAACAGGATATATTAATGGAGAACCTGGTTCGGGAATATACCTTCAGGGAGCAAATTATTGTACTCTAATTAACAACAATATAATAGATGATCGTTTTGGGATCTTTTTGAAAGATTCAGATAATTGTAATATATCTGACAATACTATTTTAGAAATTACTACGGGTTGTGGAATTTACTTGCTTGATTCATTGAAAAATAATATAGAAAATAATAATAGTTCAAATAACCATCAGGGGATATTTTTAGAAAGGTCTAATGCTAATGAAATAACAGGCAATACTGTAAATTCAAGTGCTACTGGACATGGCATTTCGCTGTATTCTTCTGATAATAATATAGTAACAAAAAATACAGCTATAGAAAATAGTGGCAGTGGTATATCTTCATCTAACTCAAGTGTAAACAATTTGATTTACTTAAATAATTTGCAACATGGTTCTTCAGATAATTCAAATGAATTGTGGAATTCTCCAGAAGAAATGACCTATACATATAATGGGAATATTTATACAAACTATTTAGGTAATTACTGGGAATATCATAATTTAGATGATCTAGATAATAATGGTATTGGTGATACCTATTACAATTCACTAAATGAGGCAAAAGATAATTATCCTTTAATGGAGCCATTCGAGAATTATAATATTACTTTAAATTAACCCCAACTGTGGGTATACTCTTGATTTTATATTTTAATAAGAGGTTTAGGAGAATTGTAAATGTTTAAAATAATAAAATATTCTTTATTAACAATCTTGTTTGTTATTGTCTTTTTGTAATGCTCCCTATTAATGGGACACATTTTAAGTTAGTACTTGCTCTTTATTTTTAACATAATCTTGATAATATTGACAAGGGGTTCGATAACCTAGACTCTGATGCGGAAAGTCCTGGTTATAGTTATCGAGCCACTTTTCTAATGCTCTTTGAAAATCAAAAGGATGATCCCAATCATAGCACCAGACTAAATCTTCTTTTAAGGTCCTGATTACTCTTTCAGTATCAGCATTGCCCTTGGGGTTAGACCAGCTGGTAAAGATCTGTTTAATGCCCAGATCCGAACAAGCCCTCATATAGGCAATTGACGTTGGCTGACAGCCATTATCACTTACCAGAAAAAGCGGTTCAGTCAGGCTGTCTTTGATTCCTTTGGGAAAACGTTTAGCAACAGCTTCTTCTAAGGCAACTTGCCATTCTTTGCTTTTAGACTGTAAGCTTAAATGATAGCCAATGATCTCTTTGGTATACCAGTCTAAGACAATCACCAGGTAGTACCAGCCCCAGATGCCAATCTTAATCTTGGTCATATCCGTACCCCAGATGTGGTTGGGATAGACTGCCTTGGGCTTGGGACGAGTCGGTTTTCTTTTGGCCTTGTATCTTTTCTTGTTAACCAACAGATCATTTTCTTTCATCAGCCGATAGATGCGCTTTTTGTTAACTGTGATACCCTCCCGGTAATAAAGATATGCCCAGCATCTGCGATAACCCCAGAAGGGATGGTCAGCCTTAATGTCTTTGATCATGGCCAGGACTGTTTCATTTCTTTGTTTTACTTTTACTGATTTTTTACGCATCATGCAAACTCGCTTTTTTTTAACTCGACAGTCAGATCACCGATAATCTGTTTTAAACGCTGGTTCTCAGATTGCAGGCGCTGTTCACGTTTGGTGATATTCTTACTTTCAAAGGCCTGATGACCGTACTGGAGTAGTTGCTCTCTCCAACGATAGTAGATGACCTGGGATATCTGGTATTTATTACATAATTTGCTAATCTCGATTTGACCAGATAATCCCTCCAGAACAATCTTTAATTTCTGACTACTCTCCCATTTACGCCGTTTTGTCATATTCATCTTAGAATACGCTCCTTTCTAATTATGAGCTTATTCTAACTTAAAATCATCCTTTTGTTAAAG
>CAZAJW010000240.1:0-3168 GCA_964485485.1 uncultured Atribacterota bacterium
TATGACGGTCATGGTGCTGCCCGGGTACGGGAACAATTGAAGAAACATAATATTCCATCAAGCCACGCCAGTATAGAAAGCATGGAGATATGCCGAAACAAAGACTTGACCTATCAAAAATTACAGGAACAAGGCATACCGGTTCCTAATTTTTTTGTGTTTGATGCTCATTACCGTTTTAGAAAAAAACGCTTTTTGAAAGAAATAAACCGAATTGGATATCCTCTTATGATTAAACCGGCCGGCGGAGGGGATAGTATCGGAATTACACCTAAATCAGTGGTTCATAATCTCACTGAATTAAAACACAAAATCAACTATCTGAAAAGAACCCTGGGACCGGAAAAACTAATTATAGAACAATATCTATCCGGGCAAGAATTTACCGTGGGCGTATTGGGAAGTGAAACCAAATATATCCTTCCCATTGTTGCCTTTCCAGAAAACTGGGGAATCCGTTATACTGGAACCAAAAACAAAGAACATCGTATGCAAAACCAATTTAAAATTATTGATCAAAAACATCCCCTGTTTTTATCTTTGGTTGATATATCAGTAAAAAGCTTTACAGCCGTTAAGGCTCTTGATGTCATTCGCCTTGATATTAAAAAAGATCTTGAAGGTAATTTATATGTCATTGATATAAACGGGACTCCCGCCTTAGCTGTTAATGGCTCAGTTTCTTTTATGGCCAGCAAGGTAGGGTTATCTCATAGCCAGCTAATTAAAATCATTTTTTATGAAAGTATGGTTAGAAATAACCTGGCTACCAGTCAGTATTTAGAAGAACTAATTGATCCCTTAAAGGAAAAACTCTATCCTCATAAAGGCGACAAATAAATAGAGCTTTTCTCTGAATAAACTGAATAAATAAAGAAATTAGATAAAAAAGATAATATCTGTGATATTTTAATTAAAATTGCATTTTAATTTTTTCATCATGCGTAAAAGAAAGTTCTTCCCAATCTCCACATGATTGGATATTTTTATTTTCTTTAATATCATTCCAAATGCTTTCTGAAACATAGAGGTACTCAAGGTCCAAGGTATTTTTTATGACCATAAATTTTAATTTTTTTCTATCGATCTGCCAGCAAGTTTTCAGTGCTATTTCCACAGCTTCTTTTTCTGTCTCGGCAGTAATCGGGATCTTTGCCCGATTTAAAAAAGTGCTGGTTATCGTATTGGCATAGGTGTCTTGGTAATTGATTTTATTGACAAGCCTGCGGGTAGTCACATCGGCCAGGCCAACGCCCAGAGCATTTCCATGAGATGGTTCGGTAATATCAAAGACCACTAGTTTATTTATTTTTGGTTTACCCATTTCTTTTTCACCATTAATGCCTAACCTACCGATAACATTGGTATCCAATCCGGTACCGCTGATATTCTTACCCATTTCCTGAACAATACACACATCAATATTTTCATATGGTAAAGAAGGAAAAACTTCTCTACATTTTTTCAATAATTGAGTATCAGTTTTAATAATATCTTCCGGTGGACAGAACTTTATCTCCATTGTTTTGTCATATCCATTTTCTAAGATGCCTATTCCTTGCACAACAGGAGCATTTTCAATAATTAACTTAGCTGCCTGGGGAATAATCTTTTTTAACCCGTATACGCCCAAGGAATGAATAGACTCAGCACCATCCCTTTTGCCTAACCCAATTACCAATATTTTGGATATTCCACTTTCTACTAAATTACTTTCGAAATCCGTATGTAACTTTACTCTGTTTAGGGCAATAATTCCGTCTGCTTCTAATGCTTCTTTACTAAAATAGATGGGAACATTCTTATCTATTGCTCCAATTTTAACAGTATCCATAGCAGATAAGATAGGCACGCCCATGTTTTCCTCTGTGATGTCATAAGAGGCTAGTATTTCTTTTTGTCCCTGGCTGGTAGCGCCACCGTGGCTGCCCATAGCTGCCAGGATAAATGGTTTGACATTAATTGCTTTTAATTCTTTAATGATTTGCTGAGTAATAGGCTTGATATTATTAATTCCTCTACTGCCGACAGTTATTCCGATTCTATCACCAGGCTTGATTTTAGATGACAAATTAGAGTTGTTAAATGCCTGATGAATATATCCAGGAATATCAGAAATACTATCTTGACAAAATATCTGTTTTATTTTTCTAATTTTTATTTTTTCATAAAAAGATTTATCCATTTTGCTCCATTCCTCATCTTATAGAATAGCGCTATCAAACCTGTATTTACAAGATACTTAATGGTTATAGTCATAAACTACAATGTCTACCTCAATATCACTAGAAATCTTTTTAATTAAATAAGTTATTCTATCAATTAGTTTATTGTTTAAAGATTTTTCAAAGGCACTTTTAATCCTTTTTTATATCTGTCAAAGCATTGATGGGTTTTAGTTTTAATTATTATGTCTCATAGCTGTAAGATATCTGTTAAGAAATATAATCATTCAAATATTCAATATTAAATCTGTTTCTAGTTGAAAGTATCTATACCTTGACTATAGACTATAGTAATTCACATTGACCACTTAATACTTTATAAATTTTGGATTCTACCTAATTATGATTAATATTAATATTCTGAATGATTATTCAATTGGTAATAAAAAAGAATCGCCACAACTAAGTAATTTTGTATTTTCAGGAAAACTCTTTTTTAATTCACACATAGCTTCTCTTCCAGAACAATGCAATGGAATAATTACCTCAGGATTCCATTTTTGTAACTCATTGATGGTAAAATCAATTCTTTCCTGCGAAGCGCCAACAAGATGGAGACCACCCATAATACCATAACATTTTTCTTTACCTGTTAACTCCTTCACTCTTTCTAAAGTATTAATTAAACCCGCATGACAACATCCGCATAACAGGAAAAAACTTTCCTTATTTACATGTATAATAAGTGATAAATCATCATCAACTTCATCTTCCATCCAGCTATCTTTCGATATTTTCCTAAAATAAGGATTAATCTCATATTTGTTTTTTCGAGGAATCTCACCAGTGGTTATCAAAAAATCATTTATTTTAACCGGGTCACGTGTTAAAAGAAGGTCTCCTCCTGCTTGTCTTATTTCTGATTGAGTAAAAGGACAGGAAATAGTTCTAAATCCATCCACATAAGTAATCCTGGGAATAAAAACATCCGGATGGCCAATAA
>CAZAJW010000241.1:0-6051 GCA_964485485.1 uncultured Atribacterota bacterium
TCCCTGGATCAGGTAGTAATAAATAGAGAAAAATGTGTCCTGCAGAAATATCTTTCAGATGTAGCACTCTCATATCAGAGAAATATGATTGGTAAATAATCCCATTTAGTGATTTATTTACCAATCATATTTTTATCCTAATTAATGATAATTATCTTACCTAATTTATTTAACCATGAAAAACCACCTTCTTAGAATTTGGAAATATTCTTGCTTAAGAAAGATTATAGCTAAAAGTATAAATAAAACACCGAAAGAAAAAGGCAAAAAAGATAAACCTCTTTTAGAGGTTCTTAAAGCAACTTACTATCTGGGTACGTTATTTACTTGTTTTGTTTTGAAGATAATCCTTAGTATTGTTAGAATTTTATTACTCATAGGACAAATTATTTAATCTATGTTATAATAAAATAGTTTATTATTTAAAACTAGAGGTTTAAATAATGAAACAATATGATAATAACAATTCCTTTAAATACCCTGTACGCTCGGTCAGGTTTGCCTGTTCTATTATTGAAATATTAACTAGAGGCAAAATGGAATATTCTATTGCCGAATTAATGAAAGAATCCCAATTACCCAAAGGTACAGTATATAGATTAGTGGGTACACTACGCTCACTTGGCTATGTGGGACAGAATCGGGAAAATCGAAAATATTATCTTACCTATAAGTTTGCCAAAATTGGAATAGCCATGAATGAACGACTTCATATACCGGAAATCATTCCCCATATGAAAATTCTGGCAAATAAATACAAAGAAATGGTTAATTTGGCAGTTTTAGAGCAAGATAAAGTAGTATACCTGCATAGTATTGAATCTCCTCATGCCCTGAAACTTGATTTTAAAGTTGGTACCTATCAGCCCGCACACTGTACTGCTCTTGGTAGAGTATTATTAGCTTATCAGGATGAAGAAAACCTCAATCTTTTTTTAAAAAAGGGCAATTTTAAGTCTTATACTCCAAAAACAATTACGAATCCCAAGCAACTTGCTAAAATTTTACAAGAGATACGTGAACAGGGTTATAGTTTTGTAAGCGAAGAATACCGTCCTGGGGTATGTTGTATTGCGGCACCGATTTTCGATGAAAAAGGTAATATAGCTGCTTCGCTTAGTTTTAGCCTTCCAACTGCCCGCATGGAACCTGCTATTTTAGATAAAATGACAAAATCTTTAAAAAGCACTGTTGAAAGAATTAGATTACCACAGGTTTTTAGGATTTGATAGTTGAGTTCTGTAATAAAAAAACAAATAAGGAATAAATAAGATAAAAAGAATGGGAGTGATAAATTGAAAGTCGAAGAAATTTTAGAAAAAAAGAAAGACGAAAAATTATTTTTATTGGGTAATGAAGCAGCAGTTAGGGGAGCATTGGAGGCCGGTGTTTCTTTTACTTCAACCTATCCCGGTACTCCTTCTTCTGAGATTGGCAATGTTCTGGCTAAAATTGCCAAAAAGGCTGGAGTTTATTTTGAATTTTCTGTAAACGAAAAGGTGGCATTGGAAGTATCTGCTGCTGCCGCTGCATCTGGTTTAAGATCTTTTGTATTTATGAAACATGTGGGATTAAATGTAGCTGCCGATGCCTTTATGAGTACAGCTTATACAGGTGTTCGCAGTGGGATGATTATACTTTCAGCTGATGATCCTTCCATGCATTCATCCCAGAACGAGCAGGATAATAGACTTATGGCACAAATGGCAGGAGTTCCAGTATTAGAACCTGCTAATCCACAGGAAGTAAAAGATTTTATGCATTATGGAATAGAAATATCTGAAAAGTTTGAAACACCTGTTTTAATGCGCACCACAACCAGAGTTTCTCATATGCGGACTGTGGTAAAGTTAAATAATATTAAAACAAAGAAGAAGGAAGGTTTTTTTGAGAAAGAAGAAACAAGATTTAATATAGCACCGGCATTTGCCAGAAAGTTGCGAAAATCCCTGGTTGAAAAACTTCAGCAGATAGAAGAAGTTGCCGATAACTCAGCAATTAATCAAATTGTTAAGGAATATGACAGCAAAATAGGGGTTATTACCAGTGGCGCGGCATATAATTATGTGATGGATGTTGTTAATGAGAATAATTTACAGGTTAATATTCTTAAACTAGGCTTAAGTTATCCTTTCCCAAGAGGATTAGTGAGAAAATTTCTTAATGACCTGGATAGTGTAATGATTATTGAAGAAGTTGAACCTTTTATAGAAAAGGAAGTACTAGCATTATTAGGTCAGGAATGTAAAAATATTACTGTTCATGGAAAACTTGATGAAACATTCCCTAGAATTTATGAGTATCATCCTGATATCATTGCTAAGTCTATGGCCAAGGTAGTAGATTTTAATTTACCAAAAAAAGTAGAAATAAGAATTGATCTATTTCCACCCTTGCGGCCTCCGGTATTATGTCCAGGGTGTCCACATCGTTCTACCATATATGCTATTAAGAAGGCAGTCAAAAGTTTAAAAATAAAGGATGAAGATATTATTTATTCCAATGATATTGGCTGTTATACGCTAGCAATGCAGCCACCCTATAATATGGCAGATTATTGCATTTGTATGGGTTCCAGTATTGGTATAGGCAGTGGTATGGCCAAAGCAACCAAACAGAAGGTTATTTCTCTTATTGGTGATTCCACTTTCTTCCATGCTGGTATCCCACCCCTAATTAATGCCGTCCACAATCGGGCTAATATTATGGTAGTGATATTGGATAATCGTATAACAGCCATGACTGGTGGTCAACCCAATCCCAGTATAGCTATGGATGGATGGGGAGAAGAAACCCCAACTGTTTCCATAGAAGAAATGGTCAAAGCAACTGGTGCTGGTTATGTAGCTGTTATCAATCCGGGAAATCTTAAAAAGGCGACTGAAATTTTTAAAGAGGGATTGCAGCATCAGGGTGTATCAGTTATCATTTCCCGTTCTCCCTGTATTATGTTAAAGAGTAAAGAAAAACGACCGGTTTTCCAAATTAATCAGGAAAAGTGTACCCAATGCCAGATTTGTTTAAAACAATTTAACTGTCCTGCTATTTATAAAGAGGAGGATGGTTCGATACATATTAATGAAATATTGTGTACTGGATGCGGAGTGTGTGTTCAGGTATGCCCAGAGAAAGCAATTGAGGTGAAAAAATGATTTCAAAACAATGCTATAAAATTTATCTAATCGGAATTGGTGGACAGGGTACAATAAAAACTGCTACCATTATTGGAGAGGCAGCTATGTGTCAGGGATTAAATGTAGTAATGAGTGAAGTTCATGGCATGGCACAGCGTGGCGGAACAGTTGTAACTGAGATAAAGATAGGCCAAGCTGAAAGTCCTCTTATTGAAAAAAATGCTGCTGATTTAATTCTTGCCTTTGAACCCTCAGAAGTATTGAGAACTTTGGACAAGATTGGCAAACAAACCTGGGTTATAACTAGTAGCTCTACAATAATTCCTTTTACTGTTTCTCTGGGTATTTCCGAATATCCCGATAAAAAACAGATGTTTGATAAATTAAAAAAGGAGATCGATAATTTTTATTTGATTGAAGCTGAAGAATTAGCCAAAGAGGCAGGTAACCTGATTGCTGCAAATATTGTTATTCTGGGAGCCGCTCTTGCTATTCCCGAATTCCCGGTTAAAAAAGAGATAATTATTGAATCAGCTAGAAAGAATTTGCCGACTAGGTTAATTGATATTAATCTTAAAGCATTAGAAATGGGATACAAAGAGTTTTCTTCTGTAGTATCTGATAAAAATTAAGTAAATTAAATTTGGTAAACTTTTTAAGGAGGAAAATTATGGAATTGAATCAGAATTTGAAAAAAATCAAGCCTTCGGGTATTCGAAAATTATTCGATTTGGCACAAAATAGAAAGGATATTATCAGTTTTGGTATTGGGGAACCTGATTTTATTACACCTGATCATGTTCGAAATGCTGCAAAAAAAGCAATCGAAGAGGGATATACCCACTATACTCCTAATGCTGGATTTGCCGATTTAAGAGAAGCATTAGCACAAAAGTTAATTGATTTTAATCATATTCAGGTTAAACCAGAGGAAATACTGGTAACATCTGGGGGAACCCAAGCCCTATTTTCAGCTTTTTATGCACTACTAAATCCCGGGGATGAGCTAATTATCCCGGACCCCGGTTTTCTTGTTTACGGTTCTCAGGTCATATTAGCAGGTGGAAATCCGGTTTTCCTTCCAATCAGGGAGGAAAATCATTTTCAGATTGACCCTGCTGAACTAAAAAGATTAATAACAGAAAAGACAAGGGCTATTTTGTTGAATTCTCCTAGTAATCCTACTGGCATGGTAATGAAAAAAGATATTCTAGAAGAGATTGCGCGAATAGCGAAAGAGAATGATTTGTTTATTATCAGTGATGAGCTTTATGAGGATATTTTATTTGATGGAAGAAAACATCTGAGTATTGCGTCTTTCCCGGATATGAAAGAGCACACTATTTCCATTTTTGGGTTTTCCAAAAGTTATGCCATGACCGGTTGGCGAATCGCTTATGTTACTTGCCCTGAATTTTTGGTTAAAGAGATGATAAAAATTCAGCAGAATACCGCTGTTTGTCCAAATTCTGTAACACAGCGTGCAGTATTATATGGCTTACAAAACCCGAAAGAAACTAAAATTAGCATTGAAAAAATGCGTGCTGCTTATCAAGAACGCAGAGATGTTATTGTGAAAGGACTTAACGAAATTGATGGATTTGAATGTCTCACACCAGAAGGAGCATTTTATGCCTTTCCTAATATCACAAGAACAGGCAAGAATTCAGAGGAATTGTCCATGTATTTACTTGATAAATGCGGTGTAGTAACTGTTCCAGGTAATGCCTTTGGACAATATGGAGAGGGGTATTTACGTTTTTCATTTGCTACATCTGTTGATATGATTGAAAAAGGCATAGAAAAAATCAAAGAAGGCATTAAAAAGCTATAAATACAATATTTTAAAAAAGCACATAAACAATACATATAATTATAAAACTTAGGAGGAATAAATATGATTACAAGTTTTCAACAACTCTTCCAGAAATTAAGTAAAGAAGAGAGGCAAAGGGTTGTTGTTGCCGGAGGGGAGGATTTGGAGGCCCTGAAAGCTGTAAAGGCAAGTTATGAAATGGGAATAGGTGAGGCTGTTCTGGTAGGAAAAGAGCAAGAAATCGAAAATTCTTTAAAGGAATTAGGTTATCAAAATCACCCGTTTATCCAGGATATTATTTCCATAAAAAACGAAGAAGAAAAAGGCCCGGTAGCTGTGGACGAAGTAAAGAAAGGCGGCATTCTCTTAAAGGGTAGGGTAAAAACCGCCAATCTATTAAAAGCAGTACTTCACAAAGAAAATGGATTAAGAACTGAGAATTATATAAGTAATGTTTTCGTATTTGAAGACCAAAGAGAAGAAAAATCCCGCATGGTGTTGTTAAGTGATGGAGGAGTAAATATTAAACCGGATTTGAAAGCTATGGTTTCTATTATTAAAAATGCAGTAGACATAGCTAATAAATTAGGGATTATGAATCCGAAAGTAGCCTTGCTGGCAGCGGTAGAAGTGGTGAATCCTGATATGGAAGAGACTATACAGGCTAGCATTTTAACCAAGATGAATCAGAGAGGACAGATACCAGGATGTATTATAGATGGCCCTTTGGCCCTTGATGTTGCCATTTCAGAGTTTGCTGTTAAGAAAAAAGGGATTGAATCATCTGTTGCAGGAAAGGCAGATATTTTAATAGTTCCAAATATTGCTTGTGGAAACATATTGGGGAAAAGTATTATGTATTATACCAATTTCCCGGAAGGAAATCTGGTGATTGGTGCTCGAGTACCAGTAATGATTCCTTCCCGGTCAGATAAGAGTGAAGCCAAATTAAATGCCATCGGTCTTTCAATATTGTGCAGTAGATAATATAATAGTTCTAGTTTACTTTATAAATTAGATTGGTCAATGGATTTTAATAGTATAGCTCATAAAACTAAAATTAAGCATTTCTAACGCTAATTATAATCTTTAAATATTAGA
>CAZAJW010000242.1:0-2067 GCA_964485485.1 uncultured Atribacterota bacterium
GTGATTTCAATTTATTTTTACTATATCTTCATATTTTGTTTTTGAGACATCGGATAATGTACCTCTTTATTCATAGTGACATTTTATCAAGATAATTAACAAGGTGACATTATCACAAAATAATCACAAATTTTCTAAATATCCCTTGACATTATAAAAATGAGTGCTATAATATTTCTGGTTTGATGAAAATAAACCATTAAATATTCTTTTCATTTTTATACCTCCTTTCAAACCCGTTTTGCTTTTAGGGGCAAAACGGGTTTTTTATTTCTATTTACAATTCAATAATTTTCCGTTAGCATTAATACAACATTAACAGAAAAAGGTAACACAAATTAGATGTACCTATTAACAATTTTTACAATTTTAATACTTCTATTGGGATTTTTAGAAAACTATTTTCACCAAAAAAGGATTCAGAAAATACCTATTCGAATTCATGTCAACGGAACTAGGGGTAAATCTACTACAACAAGATTGATTGCAGCAATGTTAAGAGAAGCAGGATACCGGGTTTTAGCTAAAACAACTGGAACATCTCCTATAATTATTCTGCAAAACGGACAAGAAGAAACAATTAAACGTAAAGGTGCTGCCAATATTATTGAGCAAAAATATTTTATCAAGAAAGCAGTGGCAAAAAATTGTAATGCAATAGTTATGGAATGTATGGCAGTTCACCCGGAAACCCAATGGGTAAGCGAGCATCAGTTAATCAAATCCACAATAGGAGTGATTACCAATGTTCGAGAAGATCATCAGGATGTGTATGGTTCTGATTTAGAAGATGCTGCCGACGCTTTGAAGTTAACTATTCCCAGAAATGGTCAGTTGGTAACTGTAGAAAAAAGATTTTTTCCAACTTTCAGCCAGTACGCCAAAAAATTAAATACCAAATCTATTTTGATTGATCCTGAAAAAATAAATACCAAAGAACTAAACCAGAAATTCGAAAATTTTTATTTTAAGGATAATGTAGCTATTTCCCTTCAGGTTGGACAGCTTCTGGAAATTGAGAAAGAAACTGCACTCCGGGGCATATCGAAAGCCAATCCCGATCCGGGAGCTTTGGCTATCTATAAATTAAAGATAGAAAATAAATTATTGTGGTTTGTTAATGCATTTGCCGCTAATGACCGTGAATCAATTTTACTAATTTTGGATAAAATCAATCAGTTATTACCAAAAGAAATGGATGATTCCCAAAGAATAGCAATTATAAATCATCGTGATGACCGTATTACCAGGACTCTTCAATTTGATAAAATTTTAACTCAAGACCTGTATTTTGATTATATAATGTTAGCTGGACCTACCAGTGCATTAAGTGAGAGAAAACTTGTTCAATTTGGCTACCCTTCCAAACAAATTCATCGAATCAATAAGAGAGAAACGACCACTGATGTAGTAAAAAAAATATGCCAGCTAAGCAAAAAAAATATTGTTGTCTACGGGTTAGGCAATACTCGCGGTTTTGGTATAGAGATAATGGAATACCTAAAAGAAAAGGGAGAAAAGATATGATTTATCAAGCAATCGGAATTGGTATTGCAATAGGCTTTCTATTCTATGAGATAGTTGGATTGTCACCCGGAGGAATTGTAGTACCTGGTTATATTGCTCTATTCATAGATCAGCCTTTGCGTATCATGGTTACCATTGCTATTGCAATTCTAACCTACTATATTGTTTCTTTTTTATCTAACTATCTCATACTTTATGGTAAAAGACGGTTTTTAAGTATGATCCTTATTAGCTTTCTGGTTAAATGGATTGTAGAAAGTTTTATTTTTCAATTCCCTGTTACTAATATTGAAATACAAAGCATTGGCTATATTATTCCTGGTTTATTGGCTAATGAGATGAAGAGACAGGGAATTATCGCAACCTTGCTAGCCATGTCTATTGTAGCAATTCTGGTCCGCCTTGTTCTTTATCTCTTTCTTTATTAACTATATTTTTAAAAACAAGGATATGGCCATGGCCATATCCTTGTTTTTAGGTATCTTATATTTAACTATACATCTTTGATGTATGAAATTAATCAATTGGAGTTAAATCATC
>CAZAJW010000243.1:0-5341 GCA_964485485.1 uncultured Atribacterota bacterium
AACAAATACATACAATGTAATATAATATAATATGATCGGTAAAGCGGCTACTGATATTATTGTCAGATATGGTATTTGCGTTAATTCCACCATAATAAAGGCGACCGCCCCCATAACAGGCGGCATAATCTGTCCCCCTGTGGAAGCCGAAGCTTCTATGGCTCCGGCAATATGAGGCGGGTAGCCTATACGTTTCATCATAGGAATGGTAAAGACTCCGGTCGAGGATACATTGGCAATGGCACTACCGGATACAGAACCCAATAAGGCGCTACCTATAATAGCTGCTTTTGCCGGTCCACCTACCGTCTTCCCGGTTAAGGAAAAAGCCAGTTTGATAAAAAATTCACCAGCTCCTGTTTCCTCCAAAAAAGCACCGAACAGAATGAAAGGAATAACATATTGAATCATAATCCTGCTCACCATACCATAAAAACCTTCCATCCCACAAAATACCTGGCTGACAATTGTTTGTATCGAAAATCCAGCATGCCCGAACATCCCTGGGATCATATTACCAAAAAGAGCATATAATAGCATGAAGCCTGCTGTCAAAGTCAGCGACCAACCGATAACCCGTCTGCCAATATCCAATCCTATAATTATCATTACTATACCTAGAAAGATATCCAGCGAATTAAGGGAACTTAGACGGGCAAAACGAACATATGGCTGATACATAATATAGAATGAACTTAATAAAATCAAAAAAATGATTATATAATCTATTAAGAGAGAAATATTTTTGTTTATCCCTCGGGAAAATGGATAGCTTATCGTACACAAAACCAATACAAGCATCAAATAAAGTGCGCGCTTGGTCATCATATCAAAAGTAACATCAATTGCCCAATAAAGAATAAAAAAAGATAACAAAGCCATTCCTAATTGGATAATTGTTTTTTGTAGTTGATTAAAATCCCGTTCTTTTTTAGATAACTCAGGTACGATTATCTCTTCTTGTGTATTTTTATCTGTATTTGAGGTATATGGAGTTACTCCTTTTTTCATTCTTTCCCTTCCTGTTTAACTCAGACCGGCTGGCCAATATTAATGTCAGCCGGTCATAAGTGTCAAAAAATACTATAAATTTTAACTAGTCTATCAACCCTTGTTCCTGGAAGAATCTGATTGCACCTGGATGTAAAGGAATAGGTGTCCATTTGGCAGCATTTTCCAACGAAATGCTTTTAGCAGCCGGATGAACCGAAGCCATATGTTTGAGACCCGCTTCACTATAAAGTGTTTTTACCATCTCATATACCAATTCCTCAGAAAGATCTTTTTGACATGCCCACATAGCCCCCATTCCTACTGTTTCAATGTCTTCATCAATGCCTTTATAAGTACCTGCAGGAATAGTCATGGCCAGATATTTTGGATTTTCTTCAACTAATTTATCACGGAGGCCGGGGGCAAACTTTAAAATTTGAAAATCATGTGTAAGTGAGAGCTCTGTTAATCCTGCTGTCGGAATAGCGGCAATCTCCATTACTACATCAGCCTGTCCCATTTTAATTGCCTGAAGAGCTGCATCAGCCGGTAGATATATAGTCTTGTTAAAATCTTCTTCTGGATTTATCCCGTGAAACTCACAGATTTCAAAAAATATTTTATGCATGGAACCACCCGGAGAGCCTGCACATACCGTTTTTCCTTTTACATCCAGATAGGTTTCAATCTGGCTCTTCTGTAATGCATAAGGCTCTACCCAATTGCCAAAGAGAATACCCATTCCTCTCATATTATCATAGGGATGATTATAAGGATCCTCACCCTGAAATGCTACATAGGCATCACCGGTACTAACCAACCCTATATCTGCTTCTTCCTTATCCAGCCGATTCAGATTTTCATCAACACCGCCTGATGATATGGCTGTAATAAAAAGATCCGGAACAGTTTTAGAAAGGTATTCTGCAATTCCACCACCCATGGGATAAAACCCTCCACCCATTGGTCCGGTAGTAATCGATAATTGTATCTGATTTGCCGAAACCGGTAATATAATAAAGAAACTACTCATCAATAATAAAATTATGATAATAATCATTTTTTTATCCATTATTAATACCTCCATTGTTATTTATTTAAAATGAATTTTTACTTACTTTTTTTAAAATTTATATCGTAATCTATTTTTATGTACTCCTCCTTCCCATTATTTTTGTATTTTTTTAGTCTTATAAAAAAGAAAAAGCTCTTCATTCCCTTACATTTAATTCAGGGACGAAGAGCTTACTTCGCGGTGCCACCCTTATTGGGTCAAATTATTTTCTATCTTCTGCTATTACAAATTTGACCCCTCTTATTAGAATACCGGTATATTACTTCTATATAAACAAAAAACCTTTCATCTCTTAGAGACGAAAGGTCATTCCGTGTTGCCACTCTGGTTGGAACCAATCGGTTCCACTCTGTAAAGTACGGGCATTAATCATCTATATACCGATACTCTTTCCTTTTTCACGGAGGAAACCCGTCAGTACTTACTCGGTAGTTCCTTTCAGACTGAAACTCCTGGGACCATTTTGCAACATAACATTATGCCACATCTCACCAACTGCGGCTCTCTGAAAAATATTGTCATACTGCTACTCAACCCATTCATCATTTTTCAATATTAGTTTATATGATTATAATCGTAAGGTTATTTTTAGTCAAATAATTTTATTTTATTTGATTTTCTTCAATCTCATCAGGAATAAAACCTTTAAATTGAGCTTGATATAGTTTGGCATACAAGTTATTATTGACCATTAACTGTTTATGGGTACCCTTTTCTACAATTCCCTGGTTGGTTAAAACAATAATCTGGTCTGCATTTCTTATAGTAGAAAGACGATGAGCAATTACCAGTACGGTTCGTCCAATCGTCAATTTCTCCAGGGCCTTTTGAATAATAGCTTCTGATGCGGTATCCAAAGAAGATGTTGCTTCATCTAAAATAAGAATTGGCGGATTTTTTAGAAAAGCCCTTGCTAAAGATATTCTCTGTTTCTGGCCTCCGGAAAGCTTGAGTCCCTTTTCTCCGATATAAGTATCGTAACCATCCGGTAAAGTGTCAATAAAATCATGGATATTAGCATTTCTAGCTGCCTGAATAATTTCTTCCTGTCCGGCATCAGGCTTTCCGTACAGTATGTTCTCACCAATAGTACCGGTGAATAAAAAAACATCCTGTTGGACCAGGCCAATATTTTTCCTCAGTGAATTTAATTTTATATCTTTTATGTTAATTCCATCAATCAGAATTTCTCCTGAATCTACTTCATAAAACCTAGGAATCAAATGACATAAGGTAGTCTTGCCTGCTCCGGAAGGTCCTACCAAGGCCAGCATTTTTCCAGGCTCAATCAGTAAATCGATATTAGATAAAACAACTTCTTCTTCCTTGTAGCTAAAGGATACATTTACAAATTCAACTTTTCCTCGTATATTTTTTAATTCCACAGCATTTTCTTTATCTGCAATAGATGGTTCAATTTTCATTAATTCCGTAAATCTTTCAAAACCGCTAATTCCTTCCTGCAGTTGCTGGGTAAAATTCGTCAATTTACGAATAGGCTGCAGGAAAAAGTTTATATATAAAAGATAGGCTACCAGATCTCCAATATTAATAATGTTTTGGAAAATGAAGTAACCACCTACTCCTAAGGCAATAATATTTAAAAAATTTGACAGGAAAAGAATACCGGAGAAAAATTCTGCCATTGCTTTGTAGGCCATTTCCCTTGATTCATTAAACTCCTGGTTACCCAGATTAAATTTTTCCATTTCATACTCTTCATTGGTAAAGGCCTTTGCAACCCGGATACCGGAAATGCTATTCTCCACTCGGGCATTGATATTGGCAATTTTCTTTCTGACCAATCTGAAGGCTTCTCCCATTTTATTTCTTTTGATAACCGCATACCATATCAAGATAGCCAGAAAACTATAAAGAATCAGAGTAAGACGCCATTCAATGGAGAAGAGAATCGCAAATGAACCTAAAATCATTACTAAAGAGACAAATACGTCTTCTGGACCATGATGGGCAAGTTCAGCTATACGGTTCAGATCATTCACTACACGGGACATGATATGTCCAGTTTTAACGTTATCAAAATAATCAACAGAGAGAGTCTGCAAATGTTTGAAAAGATCTGTCCTCATATCCCTTTCCATTCGAGCCCCCAATGCATGGCCCCAATAGTCAACAATATAATTTAATACCGCCCGAATTACAGCTAATATGACCAGTACAACGATAAAGATAGAAAAAAGTCTGAGTTTTCCTTCCGGTATAATATTATTAATGAATAGTCTGGTCATTGCAGGAAATACCAAATCAATTGAAGCAATCAGAAAGGCACAAATTAAATCTAAAAAAAATAAACCTTTATAAGGTTTGTAATAGGACACAAACTTTTTGAACATTTTCTATTCCTTTTTAATTTCAATAATTAGCTTGCCGATACAGGCAATATGAGATTGTATCACTAACGTTAATAACTTTCAATTCTGCATATTTATCACTAACTATTTATTAAATCCATTTTCTTGTATGAGATAATCCTGCGTTAAAAATAGCCTTAAATATTAATTCAGGCTATATACTATTATCTATTCACTTTATTGCTTACTTTCAATAACAATAAGCAGGATTAAAAATAATAAATTAATCGCATTATTGTACAGTAATTGAACCATATTACTGACAAATCTCATCCAACATTGTTTTTATCTCTTTCAGAGATTTAAAAACCAGATCTGGTTGAATATTTGAGTGAACTAGGTCTTCTTTCCTGGTCTCTCCGGATAGAACAAGAATCGTATTCATTTTATTGTCCTTCCCCATGGCAATATCTGTATATAATCTGTCACCGATATAGGCGATATCCTCTTCCTTTAGCCTGGTACGCTCAAGTATATATTGAAGTGTATAATGTGAAGGCTTACCAAATACGACGGGCTTTACTCCGGTAGAAGCAGTTATCATGGCACAAATCGAACCACAATCAGGAATAAATCCTGTTTCCATCGGACAATTAAAATCCGGGTTTACAGCATAAAAGGGAATTCCGTTTCTAATATAATGACATGCCTTAGATACTCGTTGATATTCCAATGTCGTATCAAACCCAACTACAACCAAATCAGGATTATCTTCCACAATTTCTATTCCTACATTTTTAAAATCTTCCCTTAGATACTCATTTCCTACCAGATAAACCCGCTTATCCTTTTGATTTTCCTTAATATATTTCATGATAACCTGATTAGAAGTCAAAATATCTTTTTCTTCGATAAAACAACCCATTTTTTTTAGTTTCTCCTGGTAATACTTGGCATTTCT
>CAZAJW010000244.1:0-7947 GCA_964485485.1 uncultured Atribacterota bacterium
AAAATGATGACAGTTGACCAATTAAAAGATGAGTTAACCATTATAGCAATTCCTGGGAATGTTCTATTTAAAGGAACAAATAATATATTAAAGATTAATAAATCATTGGGTGAGAAAATTGATTCCAGAATTAAGCAGGATAATCATTATGCTATTGTGCTGCTTTTAAAGGAAAGATGCAATTTAGAAAATTTCCGGGAAGAAGATTTGTATACTACTGGAAGTTTGGTAAAAGTAGAGAAGATAGATGATGCAAAGATGACCTTTGATCTAAATGTAGAAGTATTAGATAGAGTAGAAGTTAGCCATATAAGCCGGGAAGAGGATTTCTATGTTGGTAAATACAATATTATAACGGATATTGAAGATATAGATCAGAATACCCAAAAACAGATTCTTGAATTTATCAAAAAACTCACAGCCGAAATTAGTGGATCCTTTATCGGGTCCGAACATTATATTCAATATATTAATAAAATTGATGATATGGATAAAATCATTGGTTATTTAATGCAGTTTATTAATATTTCCAGTTTTGAAAAACAAGAGATATTAGAAATGAGATCTAAAAAAGAGAAGAGCTTGAAGTTTTTAGACATTTTGATTAAACAAAAAGAAAATATCAAATTTCAAATGGAGATTAATGCAAAGTTGACCGGTGAAGTCAATAAACAATATAGAGAAAAAATGCTGAGAGAGCAATTAAAAGCAATAAAGGAAGAATTAAACGAAGGCAAGCAGTCTGAAAAGAAAAAGAAAGATTATTTAACCTTAATCAATGAATCAAATATGCCGGAAGAAGTGAAAGAGATTGCCAGAGCAGAAAATGAAAAATTAGAAAATCAAGGTCCAAATAATATGGAGACAAATGTTATTAGAAATTATTTGGATTTACTGACCTCCCTCCCCTGGGGGAAAAGCAGAGTGAAAGAAGTAGATATTAAAGAAGCTAAAAATATCTTAGAAAAAGAGCATTACGGATTGGAGAAGGTAAAGGAAAGAATTATTCAGCATTTAACCGTGATGAAGCTCAAAAATAATCAACAAGGTTCAATACTTCTTTTGGTAGGGCCTCCAGGAACCGGTAAGACCAGCTTGGGGAAAAGTATTGCTAAAGCACTTCAGAGGGAATATGTGAGAATAAGTCTCGGAGGAGTAAGGGATGAAGCAGAAATCAGAGGACATCGCAGAACTTACATAGGAGCCCTTCCGGGAAGAATTATTCAGGGAATCAAAAAGGCAGGAAGCAATAATCCGGTGTTTATTTTGGATGAAGTGGATAAATTATTGGCTTCTCACATGGGAGATCCAACAAGTGCTTTACTGGAAGTCCTGGATCCGGAGCAAAATAATTCTTTTTCAGATCATTACCTGGAAGTACCCTATGATTTATCTGATGTATTTTTTATCGGAACAGCAAATTCTCTTAGAGATATACCTGAACCCCTTAGAGATAGAATGGAAATTATTCAAATTAACAGTTATACCTCGACCGAGAAATTTCATATAGCAAAAGATTATCTCATTGATGAAGTATTAAAAAACCATGGACTTTCCCCTGATCAGTTAAAGATAGAAGACAATGCACTGAAGGCAATTATAGAAAAATATACCCGGGAAGCAGGGGTTAGGGGTGTTAAAAAACAATTATCCGCGATAGCCAGGCATGCAACGGAAAAAATTGTTGTCGATGAAGTTAAAATTCCTTATTTAGTTAAAGAAAGAATGCTATCGGATATCTTGGGGCCTGAAACTTCCCATTATGACAAAGTTAAACAGTCAAATCCTCCCGGGGTAGTAACCGGATTAGCCTGGACACCTGTTGGCGGAGATATTCTATTTATCGAAAGTGCTTTTATGCCTGGAAAAGGGCATTTAATGTTAACAGGACAATTGGGTGATGTTATGAAAGAATCAGCTAAAATATCCCAAAGTTTGATTAGATCCAGATTGGTTTTGGAATTAAAGAATATTAACCTAGATAAACACGACCTGCATATTCATATACCACAGGGTTCTATACCCAAAGATGGCCCATCAGCGGGTGTGACATTATTTACATCTATAGCATCATTATTTACCGGAATACCGGTAGATGCCAAAACAGCCATGACCGGCGAGATATCTTTAAGGGGAGCAGTTCTTCCTGTTGGAGGAATTAAAGAAAAAGCCATAGCAGCTCATAGATCCGGTATTAAAAAAATACTTCTTCCTGCGGAAAACAAAAAAGACCTTTGTAATGTTCCGGAGGAAGTAAAGAAAGATATTAAGTTTATTTTTATAGAAACCATAGAGGAATTAATTGCAGAAACTCTGGGTATCAAATTACCCAATGCGAGTAAATTGGATTATCGCATCAAAGATATCATAGATTCCAATAGAGAAATTGTAAAAGTATAAGATAGCCGGTTTATTTATAACAACCTGTTAGAAGGTATCTCTTTATAGTTTTTACTTATGATAAAAAGAACCTTTACTTTGCAATTATAGCCCCTCAGTATTGTTCTGAGGGGCTTTTTTAAAATTTGTTTAAAATTAAAGATATATAATATACAAGGCATAATATTGATAAAATAGAGGGTAAAAAGCCTTTCAAAGGGCCGTTGTTCTAGCTTATAAAACAAAATATTTCCATTGTTAATGGAGGATGTGTATAATAGAAAAAGAACCTACTCTTCTTTAGGCTATGGATCCATAAAAGAGCATAATGGCTTGCTACTAAAGAATATCACTTAGAAAATCCTTAATAGCCAGGCTACTACCTATTTAATCTGAAAGATGTGACTCTTTGGATACTGGATAAACCAGGACAAAGAATGCATCAAAAATCAAAAAAATGTAAGAGAGTTTTAGTGAAAATATCGATAGCAACAATAACTAAAGATTTCAATTCTTTAGAGCCAATAAATGATTTTTTAGAAAATGCTTTAAAATATAATCATAAAATTTACAGTATAATAATTGTCTATTCCCATAATTGTAATTTCCGCCTGGTAGAAAGCCTGGGGAAAAAGGTGAAAGTTTTTCTGCTAAAAGTAAACGATTCTCCAGAAATAATAAAATCATTAATTAAGATAGGATTATCTATAGAAAATATAGATACTTTACTCAATTGCCGTACCTTAAAAGAGCATAAATTAGTGCCTTATGGTATGAATAGAAATTATGCCTTAATTCAGGCTTTATTGAATGGCTCGGAGGCAATTATTTTTATTGATACAGATGTTTATCCTAAAGTATTGGTAAAAGAAGGCGATGAGGTACGAGAAAAAGAGATAGACTTTATCGGAAGGCACCTGGAATATCTAGAGAAAGAAGAGGTTATTATTACTACTAGTGATTATTCCGGCTATTCCATTATTCCACCCATGTGTTTTAACGGGATGAGGGAATTATTTCTATCTTTACAAAAAGAAGATACTTATGATTTTGTAAGAAATTCAGAAAAACATGCCTGTTTAAATTTAGATAATAATAAAAAGAGAAAGGTTTTTGAAACAAGTAAAATTCTAGGTGGAAATGTAGCAATAAAATTAACTGACTATAAAGAAATAAAGCCTTTCTTTTCAACAGTTTATAATGTGAATGGTGAAAATTTTCTAACTCGCGGGGAGGATACTCTGCTGGGAATCAAATTTAAAAATTGTCATAAAAAATGTATTGATATTGATACCAATATATTCCATAATACCTTTGGCAATTATCCGAAGGTCCCGGATATAAAGAAAGACAAGTCTATCAAGGACAGATTTTTTTATACCTGCCTGGGATGGATAGGTAGGAATCCTTTTCTAAATTGGCTAAAAGGTGAAGACCTAAAAGAAGTAAAAAAATGGCAGAAAGAAAAATCACTAATAGGTTCCAGAGCCATAGCCTCTTATCTAAAAGATGAAAGGTTTTTAATTCTGCCTGAAGCACTGGAAGAATCTTACAATAATTTAGAAAGAGTAATTAGTGAATACGAAAATACCATGCAAGCCTGGGATAAGCTGATTGAAAAATTAGAAGAATGGGGGTTAAATAATTGAAGATATTAATAATAAATCACTTCCCCCTGGATGGTTCAGGGAGCGGAGTCTACACTAAAAACCTGGCAAAAGAATTAACCAAAATTGGAC
The DNA here is from genome assembly GCA_964485485.1 of uncultured Atribacterota bacterium. Classification (GTDB taxonomy): domain Bacteria; phylum Atribacterota; class Phoenicimicrobiia; order Phoenicimicrobiales; family Stramentimicrobiaceae; genus Oleincola. Next base: position 4,119 of record CAZAJW010000244.1, read on the forward strand.
ACAGGGTTAAAGTAATATTTCCGGAAAACAAGACAGTACCAACGGAAAATTTTGAAATAAGACCGATAATGTTCAAGAATAACAATAATAACAATTATGAAGTTGATTTTAATTTCCCCTGCTTTACCAGTCATCCCAGGAGCAATAACACTTTTTATGAACTAAATAATAAGCAGATGAGGGATTATATTGACATAATGACCAGGGTGACCAGGGAAGAAGCAGAAAAATTCAAACCTGATATTGTTCATGCCCAGCACCTCTGGATTGCCCCATATGCAGCCCACAAGACTGGTATTCCCTATGTTGCAACAGCACATGGTACAGACCTGAAGGGATTTATAGAGGACAAAAGATATCATCCTTATGCCCTGGAAGGTGCTCAAAATGCGGAAAAAGTAGTTACCATATCAAAGCAAGTAGACAGAGAAGTCAGTGAACTTTACCATATAGAAAATAAAAAAAGAAAAATTGTCTATAGCGGTTATGATACCGATCTTTTTAAAGTGAAAGACCTTTCCAGGAAAGCAGTCTTAGCAAAGTTTGGAATAAATGATATTCCGGATTATATTGTTTTCTTTGCCGGAAAATTAGCCCATTTTAAGGGGGTAGACATTTTATTAAAAGCCGCTAAAATGTATGAGAGCCAGATGAATGAAAAAACAATGACCTTGATAGCCGGTAATGGCATATTGTATGAAGATTTAAAAAAACTGAAAGATATCTTAAAGCTGAAAAGAACATTTTTTTTAGGCCATGTAAATCAAGAACAGCTGGTAGATTTATTTAATATTGCCGATGTGAGTACTGTACCTTCAAGAATTGAACCTTTTGGCTTGGTAGCTATAGAAGCTTTAGCTTGTGGAACACCGGTAGTAGGAACCAACCAGGGAGGTCTTCTTGATTTTATAAATGCAGATATTGGTGCCCTGGTTGATGTGGAAGATGATATAGCCCTGGCAGAAGCAATTATTAATGAACTGGTTAGGCCTGATAAAAAAGAGAGAAAAAAGAGGGCACAGGAATATGCAATGAATAATTTTTCCTGGGAAAATACTATTAAGGAAGTAGAAAAAATATATCAGGAAGTCATATCTTGACTAAAGAAAGATAATTTTCTAAAGAATCATTAACAATAATAAGAAGGAGAAATAAAATGAAGCGAACTGTAGTGGTTATACCTACTTACTGGGGACGGGAAAACAAGATTGGCTACAAGAAAGGAGATATTGTTTATGACCACGCTACTCCGGTTGATGAAGAAGGTACCCTGGCTCGGACTCTGGAAAGTATGAAGATTTTAAAAAAGAAGGATTTTAAATTAGTGATATTAGTTTGCCCAACAAATATGGAAATAGAAGATGAAGCAGAAGAAAAAGCCAGAAAAATAATTAAAGAGGTAAAGCTGGATGCAGAAACCTATTTATTTACCCAAAATACTTTAAAGAAAATAAGGAAATACGCTAGAAATTCAGAATTGAAAGAAAATATACTTTCATTATTAAGCTTAAGCGGTTATGCCAATGTCAGAAATATGTGCCTATTTGCTGCTCATTTGATTAATTCTGAAATCACAGTATTGATTGATGATGATGAAGTAATTGAAAATCCTGATTTTATGGATATAGCCAGGGAATTTATTGGCAAGAGAGTATATGGTGAAACTATATACGGGGTAGCAGGTTATTATTTAAATAAATACGGAAATTATTATGATGATGTCAGTATGGAACCATGGATGACTTATTGGAATCGATTTGGATGTAAATCAAAGGCTTTTGATAAGATAATCGGTTGTGAGCCGCGCATTAAACAAACTCCTTTTGTTTTTGGTGGAGCTATGGTCATTCATAAAAATTTATATCAGATAGTACCATTTGATCCTAACATCACAAGAGGGGAAGACATTGATTATCTTATTAATGCCAAAATGTTCGGTTTTGATTTCTTTCTGGATAACAAATTAAGCATAAAACATTTACCTCCCCCAAAGACTCATCCTGTGTGGCAGAGAACCAGAGAGGATATTTACAGATTTATTTATGAAAAATCAAAAATTGACTCTCAGTATGAAGTAAATAACATGCGGATGGTATCAGCAAAAGATTTTTTACCATATCCCGGAGAATTTTTGACCAATGACCTGGAAGATAAAATCTTTAAGACTAATTTGTTACTGGCAATGGAATCTTTGGCAAATAATGAGGTAGAAGCAAGCAAGGAATCTATAAAAAATATATATTTGAGTATGTATGAGGCTATTCCCAAAAAAGACCCTTTTACCGCCTACAGAAAAATACAAAAGAATTGGGAGAAATTAATAGATTTTAGCCTGAACAACAAGAAAGCGATAAGAAGAATAATGGAGGAAAAGAATCTATTTAAAGTTGATATCAGAGTTGATAAGGAGCATTATGAAAAGATTAGTCTGGAGGATAAAAAAGCAATACTAAAGAAAATGTCAGAGTTTAAGGCTTTCACAGATGAGGAATTAGAAAAAATTGTTAGTATCTCTGCAGTGAAGGCCTATCAGGAGGACGAAATTATTTTTAAAGAAGGTGATGAAGATTCTTCTTTCTATATTATAATCAGAGGATGTCTACGTATTGTTAAATACAATGAAAAGAATGATGAGATTATCCTGGCGGATATTTGCACAGGGGGATTCTTGGGAGAGTCCGCGATCGTCAATGAAAGACATCAGGTAAATGCCGTAGCCAGTGAATTTATCGAGCTGCTCACTATTGAGCAGAAAAACCTTGAACTTTTAATTAAGAAAGATCCCAATCTTGGAAATAAATGCTTATATATGTTTTTGGAAAAAATATCTAAAAAATTAGATAAAACCAACTGCCTATTCCAGGAAAATTATATGCTCGGAAGCCCTTCGCTCCAGGATTTGAGTTAATTTTTAAAATTCGAAAAAAAATCAATAAAACATGCCCAAAAGAAAGGGTTCAGGTTTCACAAGTTCACATAAAAAACTTTATACTTTTTTACGGATATAAGGGGATGAGATTGTTTGTCGCTATATTCCACCCAATAACCGATAGAGAGGAGTCCAGTATAAGAGGTTAATCAGGAAAAATCTATTTTGAATGAAGAAGGATGAATGAAAAAAGAGGGGTAGAATACATGGGAAAATATAATTTTGACCAAATTATTTCACGGAAGGGCACCTACAGCGCTAAATGGCAGGGATATGAGAGAAAGTTCCCCGGCTACGATGTAAAAGATGCCTTGTGTATGTGGGTAGCTGATATGGATTTTCTCTGTCCCAAAGAGGTAATTTCGGCTGTAATAAATAGGGCAAAACATGGCATTTACGGTTACACTTCAGAAGATGCAGTTGATGCATTTAAAGAGGCAGCTTCCGGTTGGTTTGCAAGACATTATGGATTGAAATCAGGCACAGATTCAATGATTTTTATCGGAGGCGTTGTTCCCTCGATTAATGCTGCTATTCAGGAATTTACTGAACCGGAAGATGGTGTGATAGTACAGCAGCCCGTTTATTATCCTTTTAGTGAAGCTATCAGAGATTGCGGCAGAAATATTAGGGTTAATCAACTTGTAGAGAAAAATGGTTATTATAAAATGGATTTTAGAAATCTGGAGAAGTTGGCAAAAGATGAGAGAACCAAACTTATTATTTTATGTAGTCCCCATAATCCGGTTGGACGGGTTTGGAGTGAAGAGGAGCTAATTTGCTTGGGAAAGATTTGCTGTGAAAATGATGTTTTAATATTTTCAGATGAAATACATGCCGATTTTATTATGAAAGGGAACAAATTTACTTCAATGGGAACCCTGTCTAACAGTGATACTA
>CAZAJW010000245.1:0-7552 GCA_964485485.1 uncultured Atribacterota bacterium
TCATAAAAGCCTTCATTACAGCTGGCATTTCCTTACCCATTTTACCCATTTGAGCTTCTAATTTTTTCACTTGTTCACTCATTAATATCTCCTCTTTTCCTTTGTTTATATTTTTTTATTTGCAAAATTATATACAACATTCTTAAAAAAATCATTAGCTTTCTAGTAAAACTAAATTTACATAAACAGAGGTAGTCTCTCCGGGATAAACCCTAACTTCGTCTAACCAGGTACGGAATCCGTCTTTTATCACTGCTATTTCGTAAACTCCCTCTTGTAGTTCGTCAATAATCCTTCTTTGATTGGCAGAAGTAGTAGCTTTGTAAATACCATTGATAAATATCCTGGCATTGCTTTCATTACAATTAATGGCAATAGTACCTTCTCTCTGTTCGGGCTCCAATCTTACATCAATGTAATAAGTTTGTCCAGGTGTAATTCTTATATTATTAATATAATCTAAATATCCCTCTTTTGTAATGCGTAATTCATAAGTACCTTCGCGAAGATTATCGATTCTCACACTTCTGTTGATAGAGGTTCTCCTCTGATATTCTCCGTCTAAATAAATCCTGGCGTTATCCTCATTACTATCAATTTCCAAAGTACCAGTCCGCACAACCCTTTCTAAGTTTACATTTAATTGTATTCTTTGACTAGGTCTTAATTGAATAGATTGTGACCAATCAATATATCCGTCTAAAGTAATCCTAACATCATGATATCCTTCTGGAATATCTTCTAATACTATATTTCTATTTCTTTCAGTACGACCCTTGTATTGTTCATCTAAATAAATTCTGGCATTATCTTCATTTGAACGAATTATAATAGTTCCTGTTTGGATAATTCTCTCGAGAGTTATATTCACCTGTACTCTCTGATTAGGTCTTACCTGTACTCTCTGAGACCAATCCCGATATCCATTTAAAGTAACTCTTATATCATGGGAGCCCTCTGTTACTTGTTCTAATATTACATTCCTATTTTTTTCCGAATGTCCTTTATATTGACCGTCCAGGTAAATTCTGGCACTATCTTCGTTACATCGAACGGCAATAGAGCCATATTGTTTGATTCTTTCCAGATCAGCATGCATAGTTGTAGTTCTATTGGGATTAATTCGTATTGTTCTACTCCATACTTGATAACCAGGTTGTTCAATCCGCATTACATACTCTCCAACCCGTAGCTGCTCCATAGAAAGTGGAGTCCTCCCTGCATAACGATTGCTTAAATAAACCTCAGCCCCTGAAGGAGACGAGCTAACCCTTAATTGCCCGTTTTCTGCAGTCCGGTCTATCACCTGATAATGCAAGGTCTCGCTGCTGACCCACCTTTGCGGAGGCAAACCTGATAAAATACTTCTGATTCTTCTGGTAAATACATTAATTCCTTCCCCGATTATCGGAAAATTTTCCTCTGCAAGCTTTCTCTCCATCTCTCGGGTAACAATAACAGGTTCTGCAGTTGCAAACCCTTGCACATACTCAGTACCAATAGACGTATTTCTTTCAATCACGCCATCAATATGATATTCACGATTGGCCTCTATAGAATGACTTCTCTGATTTTGATTAGGAAATAGCAATCGGATGTTTCCGCGACTATCGTATCCAAAAATTGTAACATAGGCACTTTTAGTAGACCTAAAATAAACCCGAATCCTCTCACCCGGAGCATAGGTAGCGCCTGTCCCCTTATCTAATCTTAGTGAAAGGGCAAAATCTGGTCTGGGATTAATAACCTGAATACTTTTTTTTATTTCTTCCTGCGCACTTGCAGTAATTATGAATGAGATACTTATTACAATAATTAAAATATATAGGATAGTATAGACAAAAGATGGAAATCTGCTAAATTGGCTTTTTTTGCCTTTTTTATCAATTAATTCCATAATGTAACCTCCTTGATAATACAAAATATTTTTTGCTAGCTACGATATGAATCATTTTATAATAAATTATACCATAACTTTATCGTTAATCACATTCAATTTATAATATCAATTAGAATGTTTCCCTATATATTAAATCCAAATTTGGAACAAAAAATTATTAATGGATTAAATGCTAATAACATTTTTGTCATTTCTCTCTGAAATCCCTATTTTTTCAATATAATATAGCAAAAATGATTGACAAAAGCCTTTATTTTTAATATTCTGATTGTAATGTGAGTTCTGTTTTTAGGAAATTTTCCAAATAAATAATAAAATAAAGCAAAATAATTTTTTATATAAGAAAGGAGGTGTCATATTTTGAACAAAAGTGAACTAATTGATAAAGTATCATGTGATAGGGGTGTAACAAAGGCTCATGCCAAGGCTGCCGTAGAATGTGTTTTTGATAATATTGCAGAAGCTCTAGCCAGAAAAGAATCTGTTAGGTTAGTTGGTTTCGGAACTTTTGGTGTTAGAGAAAGAGCAGCTAGAACTGCTCGTAATCCAAGAACCGGCGAAAATATTTCTCTACCCGAAGCAAGTGTCCCATTTTTTAAAGCAGGTAAAGAACTAAAAGAAAAGGTAAATCAATAATTAAGCGTTTAGAAACCAAAAACAGGTCTGCTAAAATTTTAACAAACAGGCCTGTTTTTTTTATTAAATCTTTTCAATTTTTATCTTATTTATCTTATTAGTATATTAGTTCTTTGCGTTTTTCTTAGCCATTTGTATACCAAGAATATTAATATCTACTGATTTAACCATAAGTCCGGTATTCTTTTCAATTTCATTTTTTACCGCTGATTGAATATTTTTTGCTACATCAATAATTACTGAACCATATTCAACAATAACTGAAATATAGGCAGAGATATGCTTTTCATCTATTAGATCAACTTTAATTCCCTCTTCCATCTCTTTAACACCAAGCAGTGTTCCAAAACCACTTTTGGAATGTGCTACTAATCCAGCTACACCTCTAGTGTTAATTACTATACGGCTAACAATGGTTGCTAAAACTTCTGGTGCAATTTTTATTTCACCTAAATTGTTTTTAGCAACGTCCTTCTTGATCGATGCGCTATTTTCAGTCTTTCCTTTTGCTTTCTTTTTTTCAGCTATTTCGGTCAATTGTTCACTATTTTTTTCTTTTTCACTTTTTAAATTTTTATCCTCTTCTTGCATAACATATACTCCTTATTAATCAATTGGTAGCAATAAAAGCTTAGCGTATCAATACAAATATTTACAAATACTAAAGCTAGTTTTCAACTTGGTGTAACCAAAAATTTTATCGCAGTTCGTTCATCACCGTCAATTTCCACATCTACAAAAGCTGGAATACAAACAAGGTCAATACCGCTAGTTGCAGTATATCCCCTGGCAATTGCTATTGCCTTGATTGCTTGGTTAACGGCTCCTGCCCCTATTGCCTGCAATTCAACTTTACCCTCCTCTCGAATTACTCCTGCAAGTGCTCCAGCAACTGCTTTTGGGCTGGATTTTGAAGATACTTTTAACAATTCCATCTAATAAAACCTCCTATAACTTATACCATCAACTATTTTTTCAATGTTCTGAATATTCTTTTACTATTTGTATGACTTATCTTTAAACTTTTTTAAAAAATAAAACTTATTTCTTAATCTCCAGCTCCCAAAAAAAACTGTCAAGATTATTTGCAATTATTGGTGTTTTTTTTATTATAGCAAATTTGATTATAAAATAACAATGGTTATTAGTAATCTATCTTAATAATCCATCAAAAACTGTTTTCTAACTTAAAATCTTGTATTAATGCCTTTACTTGATAGTATTTTTGAGTATTAATAGCCGGAGAGTTATAGGGCATCAAAGCATCATTGTGCAAAAGTGGATCAACTGGTTCCTGTAACCTATATTCTTCTATCACTTTACTCCATATTTTAGTTCCGGGAATAGGAGAAAATTTTGCCAAATAAGGTCTTATGCCTGTATCCATAACAAAGAAAACTGAATCAAGTACACTTTTAAAACTCTGGCCCGGTAAACCAATTAAAACATAGGCACAGATTTGCTCATTAGAAAAACCTGATTTTAACAAAATTTCAACTGCTTTTGTGAATCCAGTGTTGTCAATTTTTCCACCGGTTTTTTTCTGTAATTCATCATCAGCGGTTTCAAACCCTAGCCAGACCCTTTTAAAGCCATTTTCCAACATCAGTTGCGCAATAGGATAGGTAATCAAGTTGGCATGAAGGGCATTGGGTGTATGAAAATTAATATTCAAATTTCTTTTTTTTAACATTTCCATTAAAGGAATGAAGTGTAATTTTGCGTTGATCAAGAGAGCATCATCATAAAAAATAAAATTATTAATCCCCTTTTCTTCCTTCCATCGAACAATCTCTTCTACCACACAAGAGTGATCCCTAAATTCCAGGCAAGGATTAATCAGGTATGATGCGCAATAACTACATCGAAAAGGACATCCCCTACTGGTAATAAGACAAATATAATCTAAATTTGAGTACAAGTCCCATGCTGGACAGGGAAAAGAACTAAGTGCTGAAAAATTCTCTTTTAGCATTGCTTGGTTCACATCTATTCCGGAAATATCATTTAGCAATCTTACTAAATTTGAAACCTGACGATTCTTCAGAACAAAATCAGCTCCCGATAAAGTTACTGCATGCTCATAACAAAGTGTAGCATAAATACCGCCTAAAATTACCGGGCAATCAGGAAAATGTTTTTTTACTAATTCAATTACCCTGAACACTCCCGGATACCAATAAGTCATGATTGAGGTTACCAGAACCACATCCGGTTTTTTTATCTTTTTCATTTTTTCATAAAAAATATCTTCTGTAATCCCATAACGACTGTAATTTCTAGGGATTTGCTGCAATATAGCTGGTTTCGGAATATTGGTTTTATAAAAAGGCCCTGTACCGTCCTGATTATTTTCAGGTGAAATACGGTTTTGGATTTTTAACAATTCTTTATCATAGCGATCCATGCAATCAATATAATCTATTTGGTAACCTGTTTTTCTTAATAAGGAAGCAATATAGAGCAAACCCAGAGGTTTAGACCAGAAATCATAAGCTGTAAAATCATATATCCATGGATTAATTAGAAGTAAACGGGGGGTTTTTTTAATTGAATACAGTTTTTTCACCTTTCTTGACTAAATATAACATCTAATCAAATAATATTCTAATAATATCAATATGCCTTAAAGATTCAAGAGTGTTTTACTATAAATCATAGCATTTCTATTACAATAAATATAGCATAACTGCCGGTTGACAAAAATTCAAAAAGGGTATAAAATGCCCTCGAATAGTAAAAATAAAGTTAACGTGAATTACATTTAGAGGATGATAGTGAATATAGATAACAAAAATTTTTATCTATACTTGGTATTAGACAGTCCCAAAAAGAAAATAGTCTGTATTAAAAAACAAATAAATTATTAGTTATTATAAAATGAGAAACTAGTAGAAAATAGTTTCTCATTTTATCTTTAATGGCTATCTAATATTTATTTCAAAATATCATTTCAATAAGAACTATTCGAAGAGGTGAATATTGTGAAGATTATTATTATCGGTGCAGGCAAAGTAGGAAGTCAGATTGCCCAGACACTTTCAGCTGAAAACCATGATGTTACTATTATTGATAAAAGAGGTGACATCAGGCAGGATTTGGACAATAATTTAGATATAATGACCATCGTAGGAAATGGTGCCAATGTACGAATACTGGAACAAGCAGGAATCAAACAAGCTGATATGCTTATTGCTGTTACCCGTTCCGATGAAGTTAATATGATAGCTTGTATGACTGCCAAACAATTTAATGTTGCAAAGAAGATTGCCCGTATTAGAAACACCGAGTATATGTATAGCAACTCTCTTTCTAAGGAAAAATTGGGAATAGATTTTGTCATCAATCCGGAAAGAGCTACGGCTAAAGAAATCGTAAAACTGTTAAAAACTCCTACTAATGTTAGTGAAGCTCAGGATTTTGCGGGCGGACGAATATCTTTATTCGGTTTAAAAATTGAAGAAAACTGTAAATGTGCCAATAAAAAAATTAAGGATATTAAATTTGGACCAAACACCTTATTAACATCAATTTTCCGGGAAAATAAACTGATTATCCCAAGCGGTGATGACGAGCTATTATTAGATGATAAGATATATATCTTGCTTAAAAGAGAGAATTATGAAGATCTGGAATTGATTTGCAATAAAAAATCATGTGCTATGCAAAATGTGCTTATTTTAGGCGGGAGTAATATAGGTATTCAAACTGCTTCTTTGTTAAATAAAATAGGTATCAAGACTAAGCTTATTGAAGTAAACAAGGCAAAGTGTGAAAAAATTGCAGAATTATTACCTCAGACTCTTGTAATCAACGGAGATGGAACCAACATCGATCTTTTAAAAGAAGAAGGAATTGAAACAATTGACGGTTTTGTCGCAGTTACCGGTTATGATGAAGAAAACTTACTAGTATCTCTTTTGGCTAAACACCTTGGCACTAAAAAAGTAATAGCAAAGATTAGTCGAACTAATTACATTCCCATTTTAGAAAGAATCGGAATTAATGCAATAGTTAACCCACGTTTAACTACTGCCTCTGCTATTTTGCGTTTTCTAAGGAGAGGAGAAATGATTTCCTTGACCCTTTTAAAAGAAGGCGGAGCTGAAGTTATCGAACTAGTTGCCCATGAATACAGCAAAGTACTTAATAAAGCCTTAAAATCAATCGATCTTCCCCAAAATACCATTATTGGTGCAATTATTAGAAAAGAAGAAATTATTATCCCTCATGGAGAAGATTCTATTATCGAGGGGGATAAAGTTATTGTATTTGCCAAGGCAACTGAGCTTAAAAAAATAGAGCAGCTTTTTAATGGACGAAGAAGTAAAAGTATTCCTTGAAATACAAGCTTATTCTGCATATTCCAGGAAATATAATATTTTGCTTGGGCATAAGCATGGTTCTTTTATTTTATATCATCTATCACCTGGAAGGCATTACTGTATATGCTTTTGCTTCATAAATTATCATTACATCTCTTTTGGGATTGTTGGTATAACACACATTTGTACCTAAAAACAGCATAGGTTGTAAGTTTACTTAGGTTGTTTTTTGTTTTACTGGGATGTCCTTCTAGGGTAGCATTGCTAACAAGTTTGACGCAATGGTAGCAGCAGCCATTTTCCCTGCATTACAAGTTATTTCCATAACACGAACACTACAACTGGATTTGTATGGCTGACAACAACCAGTGAATTGAATGTCTTTATCAAAAAGCATTTTAAAATTATGCCTAGATCCCAGGTTTGGAGCAAATTGTTATATGATTTTCCCTTAGGTTTATAGTATAATGAGTATACTTATTCTAACTTTAATTATAATAATGTTATTGTTTTCAATTTAAGGATTCTGATAATGATATTGTTTTATAAAAAATATTGCAAATTGAAAAATATATTTTTTCGGTATACAACCAAGCAGTTTGATTCTCTCTGCTGGCAATTTTATTTCTATTAGTATTTTTAACTAAACTAATATCTATCAAAACTCTTTCCACTCCAATATTTCTATAAT
>CAZAJW010000246.1:0-2400 GCA_964485485.1 uncultured Atribacterota bacterium
GATGTTCTGTGTGCTGTATCTCCGGAAATACTTGAGGAAGTAAAAAAAGCCCTTTTAATTCACCTTGATATGAATTAAAGATATTCCAAACTAAACTTGTCAAGGGGACGGTTCTTTTGACAATCTTAAAGTAGAATAATTATGACTAAATTGAAGTTTTGAACATCAATACGAGGTTCTCTGTTTGACGAGAAAATCTAACTGACAATACCCCCGCTGGTATTAAAAACTATCAGCGGGGGTATTTTTTTCTTCCCAAACTATATTTTTCTCTTCAACTAAAAACCAAAAAACTTTTTTGCTTCATTTTTTGTATTTTAAGTACGAAAAATTGATTTTACAATATGTATTAATTATAATTAAATAGAAATCTATAAAAGAAAAAAAGAAATAGGGGGTATTTGTATATCTGCCTGATATTAATTATGACATTATTACACTTAAAGAAGATATACATATATCAGTAGATTATTATGTTAAAAAATTGGTGAAAAGATGAACCGGTTGAAAGAAATAAAAGAAACTATTAAACAAAACAAAAGAGAATTAGAAGAAAAATACCTGGTTAAGGAAATTGGTGTCTTTGGCTCTTATGTAAGAGGAGAAGAGAAAAAAAGAAGTGATATTGATATTCTGGTAGAATTTAAAGAACCAGTAGGTTTATTCGAGTTTATGGATTTAGAGGAATATCTTGAAAAGTTGCTTGGAGCAAAAGTAGATTTGGTGTCCAAAAAAGCTTTGAAAACCAGAATCGGCCAATATATCTTAAAAGAGGTCGTCTATATATGAAAAACAAGTGCCGAGATTACCGAGATTATATTCAAGATATCCTTAATTCCATTGACGAAATTGAAAGTTTTACAGAAGGGATGAAATTTGAAGAATTTACAAAGGACAAGAAAACCATCAATGCAGTGACCAGAAGTGTTGAGGTGATTGGAGAAGCAGCAAAGAAAATCCCCAGAAGTATAAGAAATAAATATCCTAATATCCCCTGGAAAAAAATTTCTGGCATGAGAGATAAGCTAATACATGAATATTTTGGGATTGACCTTGAGATTCTCTGGAAAGTGGCAAAGGATAATATACCACCACTTAAGTTAACAATAAGGAATATTTTAGAGGATTTAGGTGGATAATAATAAATAATTTAACAAATTTATTTTTTTCACAAAACTATAATTTTCTCTTCAACCAAAAAACAAAAACTATAAACTAAAAAACACTCTTACCCCTATCTTGTTCATGCTTATTTAACTAAATACCAAATACCAACAACTAACGACTAAATCAGTATCGAGTAAATTCTGAGGGAATATATGCTTGCAAGGATGGAAGATTGGAATAATACAAGAATGGGAAAGAGTAAAATATTGTGGGCAAAAATGAATGAGATTGCCACGACATGTTTCCAACATTTCTCCATTAGACTTATATACATGAATTTATTAGAATAATAATTAAATAAACCAGGTACCGAATAAGAAGGCTGAACAAGTCTAAGATGTCTCAACGGTATAACCTATATTGCGAAAAAGACCCAGCCTTCTGGATGATTAAAGCTAAATAGTGCCATCATCGCTAATAAAGCGATTACTAATGGAGTAAGCTCATATCATCATTATTCGGCACCGAGAAAGGATTTTTTATGCAAAAAAGCTTCTATTTCATCGGAATTGATATAGCTAAAGAAACCTTTGTTGCCAGCATTTACCATAAGCCAAATGAACCTGTACTGACCAAAGAGGAACTACCTAATAATCCCAAGGGATATGACCAGCTCCTCCTATGGCTAGGAGAAAACCGGATTAACAAAGATAACTGCCAGATCTGTATGGAGGCTACCGGTGTCTACTCCCAGGCAATTGCTTGCTATCTGGTAGCACAGGGTTATCAAGTCAGTGTGTATAAAAACAGGGGACGGTTCTCTGTTTGATGACAAAATCTAACTAACAATACCCCGCTGGTATTCAAAAATACTAGTGGGGTTATTTTTTTATCAAAAATCGATGATTACCGACTGCATTTTCTTATTTTTTATTTTCTCTTCAACTAAAAACAAAAAACTAAAAATATATATTTAAATTTGACATGAGCATTATATACTGTATAATGAATGCAGGAGGTGGTACACTTGAAGAGATTAAATATTACAATACCCAATGATATCAATAAAGAAATAAAAGATATTTCTAATAAAAGCGCATTTATTTCTGAAGCTATAAAAGAAAAAATTGACAGGATAAAGAAAGAAAAATTAGATAAACTTCTAATAGAAGGATATAAAGCAACCTCTAAAGAAGATAAAGAAATAAATGATGAATGGGAAGATATTACTTTAGAAGGTTGGAAATAAGATGGATTTCCCAAAAAGAGGAGAGATATGGATTGTATCTTTAG
>CAZAJW010000247.1:0-2575 GCA_964485485.1 uncultured Atribacterota bacterium
AGAGACCGCTATCCCAAGCAATTTATTAAATTTCAGGATAGAGAATATTCATTATTTCAGGATACATTCAAAAGAAGTCTGTTATTAGTGGATTTAGATGATATCTATGTGGTTACCAATAAGAATTACAAATTTTTGGTTATGGAGGCAGTTGAAGAGCTAGAATATGATTATCCGGTTGAAAATATACTGGTTGAACCGGAAGCTAAAAATACCCTGCCTGCCATCTATGCTGGGGTTAACGAGATATTAAAGAGGGAAAATGGCAGACATGATTTTATTGTAGTATTTCCCTCAGACCATTTGATTGAAAAAACTAATAAATTTACAGAATTAATAAAATCATCAGAATACTTGGCAAATGATTCATTAATTACTTTTGGGATAAAACCAACTTCACCACATACCGGATATGGCTATATTTCTCCTGGGAAGAGAAAAGGTGAATATGGATATGAGGTAAAAGAATTTAAGGAGAAATCTGATTATCAAACTGCAATAGATTATATAAAAAAAGGATACTACTGGAATAGTGGGATTTTTATGTTTAATAGCCAAATATTTATCGAAGAGGCAAAAATATTTACCCCTGAAATTGTGAGTGCTTTTAAGGATAGTAGAAATATAAATGAAGCCTTTAGTAAAAATGATAAAAAAATATCCATAGATTATGGAATAATGGAGAAAAGCAAGAAGGTTGTAGTAATTCCTGCTGATATAGGATGGAATGACCTGGGTAGTTTTGATTCTTTTTATGAGGTTTTTAAGGGTGATGAAAAGAAGAATATTGTCGGGAAAAATCATTTATTAAGAAATAGCAGTAATAATATCATTCATTCTGAAGATGGGAAATTGGTAGTTGCTATTGGAGTTGATGATTTGATTATTATTGATTTAAAGGACGCTCTTTTAGTCTGTAAAAAAGGACAATCCCAGAAAATTAAAGAGGTTGTTGACTATCTAAAAAAGAAAAAAGATACCCGAACAGAATATCATGTGCAGGATTTTCGACCATGGGGCAGTTATGAAGTTTTAAACGAAGAGGGCAGGGCCTTTAAAATAAAAAGGATAAAGGTAAATCCCGGCAAGAAACTGAGCTACCAGATGCATCATCATAGAGCTGAACACTGGGTTGTGGTAGAAGGTGTAGCCACGGTAACCTTAGATGACAAGCAAAGAGTTTTGAATACCGGTGAAAGTGTTGATATAAGAGTGGGGCAGAAGCATAGATTGGAGAATGCAGGGAAAACGGTTTTAGAGATAATCGAAGTGCAGATGGGGGAATACCTGGAAGAAGACGATATTGTAAGATTTGATGATGAGTATGGTAGGAGATGAAGGATTTATTGAGATGAATTATATGAATCAATTCCATAAATGGTTATCAAGTCCGGTTATAGATAGTAATACGAAACAAGAATTATTAGATATTCAGCAGAATCACAAAGAGGTAGAAGAACGTTTTTACAGGGAATTATCATTTGGAACCGGTGGTTTAAGAGGAATCATAGGAGCTGGGACCAATCGTATCAATAACTATGTAGTTAGAAGAGCAATCCAGGGAGTAGTAAATTATCTTGTATCCAATAATTTAAATAGCGAGAATAGAAGTGTTGTTATTGCATATGATTCTCGCCATTATTCTGACACTTTTGCCTTAGAGGCCGCCCTTGTCTTAACCGCTAATGATTTTAAAGCATATCTTTTTGATTCACTAAGACCAACACCAATGCTGTCATTTGCAGTCCGCTATTTAAATTGTTGTGCAGGTATCGTTATTACTGCAAGCCACAATCCTCCTGAATATAACGGATATAAAGTATATAATTCTGATGGTGGCCAGATTACCCTAAATATGGCAAATAAAATAACTGAAGAGATTAAGAAACTTGATATATTCACTGATGTAAGAACAATAGATAAACAAGAAGCAATTACCAAAAAGTTACTTGTTTATATATCTCAGCAAGTTGATGAGGCATACTTGTCTGAAGTGGTTAATCTTTCTCTGAGAAAAGATACAGCTGTTAAAGCCAAAGATTTTAGGATTGTTTATACTCCCCTTCATGGTACTGGATTAATGCCAGTTAAGAAAGCCCTGGAACTATTAGATTATCAGAATGTTTATATTGTCAAGTCCCAGGAAAAGCCTGATGGTAATTTCCCAACAGTTAAATCACCAAATCCTGAAGAAAGGGAAGCTTTGAGTGAAGGAATTAAATTAGCTATGGATGTTGATGCAGATATTGTTTTGGGAACTGACCCGGATTGTGATCGTATAGGGGTTGCCGTTAAGAAGAATACGAAAGATTATCAAGTACTAACAGGAAATCAAATAGGGGCCTTGCTAACGGAATATATTGTTACTTCAAAAAACAATATTAGCTCCAGAGATGCCATTATAAAGACAATTGTAACTTCTGATTTAGGAGCAAAAATTGGTAAGTCATACGGTGCTACAATTTTTAATACATTGACAGGATTTAAATTTATAGGCGAAAAAATTAAAGAATTTGAAGAAAGTGGTGAATATGATTTTTTATTCGGGTATGAAGAAAGTTATGGATATCTTGCT
>CAZAJW010000248.1:0-2955 GCA_964485485.1 uncultured Atribacterota bacterium
CTGCACAACCATAATTATATTCCAGGCTATCCCAACACTGAATAGCTCCAGCAATAATCTCATTTTTTTCAATAAATTCTTCAACCGCGAGACTAAATCTAGCCTGCTTTAAAATATTATCACTTTTTATTCTTGAAGGAATTTGGCCATAACTCTTTATTTCCTCTACTTTTGAAGCTGCCTTTGCCGAGTCAATTTTATTGGCTACAGCTAAAATCTCTGAAAGATCTACAGGAACAACAGTGATTCCGGAGTGTTGTAATATTTTTTCACTAAAACGCATAGTTTGAAAAGGAGCAGGACGTGTCCCTATAGCACCCAATCGAACATTTTTTAAACCACTAACTACTCTACATACCCTTCCAAACTTATCCAAATCAGCTTTAAACTCAAGACTATCAACATTTTCAGTATGAAGCATCGTATTTGTAAAGGGAATTCCATTCTGATAAAAATTATTACATACTGAAATTTTACCACAGAATGCATCACGTCTTTCGCTAACAGATACTTTATCTATTTCATCACAGGAAGCCTGTACCAAAATAGGGACATGAAGCCCTGATAAAACAATACTATTTACGATTCCTATTTCATCTCCAAAGTTTGGAAGTAATACCAGGATACCATCAATTTTATCCTGATTCTCTTTAAAAAATAGTGCACATTTTTTTGCATCCTGATAAGTTTCAATATTCCCTGAAGGTGTTTCTTTTTCGGGCATTATTATATGATTATATCCTAGAGAATCTAAAATCTTTAAAAGTTTCTTTCTATCAATCTGAGCAAGTTCTGGGTTAAAAATACCTCTTGTTCCAACAATAACTCCAAAAGTTATACATTTCTCCTCCATATATATTCTCTCCTTCTAACTTATATAATCACTATGCTTCAAATTTTTTTATTTTAATACCTTATAAATAGTGTTTTAAATATGATGGAGGTGGTATTACAAAGTATTGTATAAATGTTAGTCCACCTCCATCATTAAAAATAAAATAATTCTAATTGCTATTTCTTCTTAGGGGCAAACTTCTCATATTGATCAGCATTTTCTGGAGTCAATAAAACCATATCAATAGATTGTTTCTCAGGTTTGCCTGTACTGCCAGTTCTAATCCACTGATCTGCCTGTATAGCAGCCTGAATAGCCATTTCAGCTACCGGTTGTAATGATGTTGCTTTTAACTCACCTTTCAATATAGACTCAATAGCATCATCGCTTCCATCAAAACCAACACAAATAACATCATCTCTACCAGCTGTTAATAAAGCAGATTGGGCTCCTAAAGCCATAGTATCATTACCACAAATTACGCCTTTGATTTCCGGATATCTTTGTAGTAAAGTTTCCATTACACTATAGCCTTCTGTTTGACTCCAGTTTGCTGTCTGTTGGGCAACCATCTCCATACCTGGTATTTGGTCAAGAACATCATGATATCCCTGTGAACGAATATGGGCATTGGTATCAGTATCTTTTCCTGTTAGCTCAACAAATTTACCCTCTTCTTCCATTAATTCTGTAAAATATTCTGCCAATATTGTGGCTCCTTGATAATTATTAGAAATAATTTGGGATACCGCTACTCCTTCCTTGGTAATCTCTCTATCTACCAGGAAACAACCGATACCAGCATCTTTAGCTTTCTGAACTGCGGCTACTGTAGCATCAGCCCCAGCATTATCCAGGATAATCGCTGCTACCCCTTGAGCTATAACAGACTCAAAAAGTTCCATTTGTTTGTTAGCATCATCATCATGGACCATTTTGATTGTATCATAGCCTAACTCTTCAGCTTTTGCTGCAGCCATTTCTTGCATAGTTCCGAAAAATGGATTTTCTACTGGCGGAACAATTACTGCTATAGTTTTTGCTTCATCCTGAGCCAATACTCCAGAAAAACTCATTGTCATCAAAAGAAAACTAACACAAATTATCAATACACATTTTCTAAACATTTTTTAACCTCCATTTATATTTTATTTAATTGGTTAACATAAAATAACTCGAAAAATTTTGCTTAAAATCACCTCCTATTTTTTTGTTGCAGGCATTACTTATTGAAAATGAGTTAATATTATAAATCAAAATGTACATATGAAAAAAATTATTATTACAAACTTAATTCCTGTTTTTGTAATCTAATCTTCTCCTGCATTCTTAACTGGGCCTGATCAACAACTACCGCTGCTACAATTACTGTACCTTTTATTATATTTTGTAAAAATGTAGAAAATCCTAATACTACCAATCCATCAACTAAAACTCCGATAACAAAAGCGCCAATTACTGTACCGAATATGCTACCACGTCCACCCATCAGAGAGGTTCCTCCCAAAACTACCGCTGCAATAGCTGTTAGCTCAAAGCCAGTGCCAGTTGCTGGATGAGCAGCGACTAGCTGTGAAGCAATTATTAGTCCAACCATGGCCGCACATAAACCACTAATCATATAGACAATAGTTTCGGATCTATTAACCTGAACACCAGACAGCTCAGCCGTGCGTCTATTACCACCAATTGCATAAACATGCCTTCCAAAAGGTAATCTCATTGTGACAAAATAAGCCACTACTGCAAAAATTATCATTATCCAGATAGAATAATCAATTCCCAAAAAATTACCTGCACCTAACTGTTCAAAACCTGTATTTCCATACTCAGGCTTGCCAATTAAATTAGAAAATGTATACCCATTGTTCCTTAATCCAGCAAGTCCTCGTGCAACATATAACATACCTAAAGTTGCTATGAAAGGTGCAACTTTAAATCGAGTTATCACCAAACCATTTATAGCGCCCATTAATATCCCGACAATTAATGTAAGGATAATAACCATCCATATATGGGGAAAAACAATTACTCCGAAAATAGATAATTGTATGCCCTCTTTAATCAAACCACCGGCAATCATTGCCGAAAGCCCAACAATAGACCCTACAGAAAGATCT
>CAZAJW010000249.1:0-4601 GCA_964485485.1 uncultured Atribacterota bacterium
GGCAAAAATAAGAGCCCTTCCTATAGCAATAAAATATAACAAAACACCTGTAGGAATAATTAATGAAGCAATCCTCTTAAATTTTAAAATACTCTGCCAACTGGGAATTTCACTTTTAGGTACAGCAGATAAACCCTTACGTACAGTCTCAAAATGTACTCCAGCAAAAACTCCAGTATAATAAAGCAAACAAGGTATTAAGGCATAAGCAATAACTTTTAAATAGGGAATTCCCAAGAACTCTGCCATGATAAAAGCTGATATACTCATTATAGGTGGGGTAATACCCCCTCCCGTTGAAGCAATAGCTTCGACTCCAGCTGCAAAATCAGGACTATATCCCAATCTTTTCATTAAAGGAATGGTATAATTCCCGGTAACAGATACATTAGCTACACCACTACCCGAAATACTACCAAAAAGTGCGCTTGATACCACTGCTGTTTTTGCCGGTCCACCTCTATATCGTCCAGTTAAAGCAAGGGCAATATCAATAAAAGTCTTTCCCCCACCAGCCCCCGAAATAAGTGCACCAAAAATGATAAACATGGCAATAAAAGTTGCAGACATTCCGGTAATACTTCCGTATATTCCCAGAGCGGAAAAATAGACTGAATTAATTACAAACTTCCAGGATAATCCGGGTAACCTCCAGATCCCTGTCAGTTTAGGACCAATTATAATATATAAAAATAAAACTGCAACAAATATGGGTATAGCCCACCCTACAGATCTTCTTGCTGAATCAAGAATAACTAATATTAACAAAGAGCCAATAATGAGATCAAAAGTTGATGCACTTCCAGGAATCATATAAATCTGCATAGCTTTTAAGAATGTATTAACATTGGCTATGATAACTATTGCGATTAAAAATAAATCCCATAATGATATTTCGTTATTTTCCTGGTCTGATTTCCTATAAGGGTAAGCCAATGAGGCAAGCGAAATACCTGAAATAATATGAATTGCTCTTAACTGTAAATCTATTAAAGACACAAATATCGGGAGTACCAACTGGACAATTGCAAAAATTAAACCTCCCCAAAATAATATATTGGTTCTATTCAATACCTTACTCTTACTAATTCGCAACGCCATATTTTTTACCTTTCTGATCTATAATTTTAAAAGCTTAAAATTTTTCTTTAAAATTCGGATAGCTCTTTCAGGATCAATTCTACCAAATAGTCCTCCTACTGTTGAAAGAATATAAGAAGCATCAAGTAATACTTTTTTGTTTGGTCTTAAAGTTGTATATTCCTCCGGGTTAAAAAGTGCACCTTTAGCAATCGTTTTGATATTTTCCCAAAGATAATCTTGGTTTTCTTTACACTTATGATAAATTGTTCCACCTACTAATACCAATGTACAGTCTTGAGTAAAGAAATTAACTCCTTCCTGTAAAAAATATACATCAGTCTCCTTTACATGTCCTACATTATTTTTAGTAGCTATAGCCAAAGTTTCTTTGGCAAGAATACTTCTTACAAAATTTTCTTCTTCTGTTTTGGGCATTATATGAGGATTATCATGGATCCATTTTAGATATTCACTTAATTTTATATGCCACTTTCCATTTTCTTCCTTTAAAAATTGATCGAGATTATCTCCATTGCCTTGAAAATTAGGATATCTTTGATTAAAACTTTCACTAATTTCCTTTTCTATCCTCCCACTTTTAAATTTTTCCAACTCCATTAAATTTTCTGCATTATAGGCTAATCCATATTTCCCCTCTACACGGCGATAAGCTAAAGGGTAATTGGGAGTTTTCAGTATTGTTCTTTTTACTTTTTTCTTAGCGTCATCCCAGGGATAAAGATAGAGAGGATTTGAACGCACATTTGCAAAAAAATCTGTGGTACAGCCACCTATATCCAAAGCCACAATATTTCCTATTCCCTCTTCTTTGCCAAATCCTCGAGCTAATAAATTAATGCCCAAAAAAGCAGCCCGAGGAGTAGGGATAAACTTAGTACTCATATATTCTTCAACCACATCAAACCCTTTACCTCGAATAACTACCGTTTGAAATAGATCTCGAATAGCTTCATTTACTACTTCTATATCATATTTATTAACTTCAGGCATAATATTCCCTGTAGCCCTGACATCTACATTATGATTCTGAAAAATCTCTAATATTTGCTCAGTCACATCTTCATTTCCAGCATAAATGACTGGTATTCCATATTTAGCATAGGTAGCTAAATTAGCAGATTCGGCTAAAATTTTCGCATTTTGTAATACTGTTTCTGTATCCCCTCCTTCATTAACCCCTCCACTTAAAAGAATAATTTCTGGACAATCTTCTAAGTAAATTCTTCTTGCTTTTTCTAAAGATAGTTTCCCATCATAACTATTGAGAAGTTTCGCTCCAGAGGTCAAGGCAGCCAGATCGGCAGCAAAGCCACTTTCTCTCACCGTAGAGGCAACAGTAATCATTTTTAAACCACCTTTTGCACTACTACAGGGTAGTTTTATGTCAAATTCATCCATTTTTTCGCGTAAAGGATTCCAGTTACCTTCTTTTTGGCATGCCTCAAGACACCCTAAACCACCTGCTAACCCTTCACGTATATCATTTACAGTCGTTGGGACATAGCGCAAATCAACCTCATCTGAACTGGTATTAAAAATAGCAATTTTGGTATATGTACTACCAAAATCTACTGATAATACCTTTTTGTTTTTTAAATCAGTAATTCCCAACTCTTCTCTAAAGGCAATGGTATTTTCTTCTTCAATGGCATCTTTTGATTCTGCTACTACGGACATTTCATCTGTTTGGCTGACCTCTTTATAGAAATACCAAGGAAATCTTTTTCTAACCAGGTCAACTCTATCTATTTCATTTTTTACTTTCTGTTGGCAAAATTCATCAATGCGACAAGTCCCATTTTCAATCTTCGTTTTACACATACCGGATAATTCATAACGTTTATCAATAACTGTTACCTGGGGAGCCTGAAACAAACCAACCTGTAATGCCAAATCCAAGTTATCACTACTGATCATATCACAATCTCCAGAAGGATAATTTTTCTCGTCAATTAAATCCAATAACATGGTCTTATAATTTTTTTCTCGATCCTCTATTTTCTTCCTTTGATTAGCTTCTTCCGGGGCTATCGCATATTCAAAGAAATTTTCCAAACTAATCTTCCCTTCATACCCCCCCATTAAAGCTAAATGCAAGATATTATACATAGCACCTTTTTTTAGTTCTTCCTTGCGTGCTATAACATCAGGAATTTGCCAGATTTCAGGAAGAGGAGTGCGGTCATATTCTTCAAAGACCTGCTTGGTAATATCACAGCTGGCAATAATATCTTCTGCTTTAGCATCATGATGAGCTTCACAATAACTGACAACATGAACAATATCCGGTTCCATGAACATCTGCCAGTAAACAGTCATACTTAAATGACTTTTTGCTTTATCCAGATTAGGTGGGAAACTGGAAAGTCCCCCACGAGTTTCCTTAATAATATTAAAATCAAAAAGCTCGGTTAATGGTTTAATTAATTCATAAGCAGCTCTCATTTTGGCTAAATCATAGCGGGGATTTATTTCCGGAGGCAAATCAAACATAAGTTGCATTACATAATTTTTTATACCCATTTTTAGAGCACTTATCCCACATAAGATATGATCCGTTACATACATATCGTCCGAACATCTACGAAGTTGCCATTGATGAGGATCATTTATTTCTAAAGGTTTGTCTATAGAAGCCCACCAGCGCATTGTATTGAAGTGTTCGTTAATCCCATCTAAAATTGAAAGGGGACCTCTTCCGTCCAGTCGATTATAAAAAAATATGGGAACTGCTGGAAAAGACATATGCAAGGTTTCCTCAAAAATTTTTGCTAATTCAACTAATTCATCGGTCCCCGAATATATTCTGATCATGGGATAATTTCCGCATTGAGTTGCCTCTTTTAATCTCCTTAAATCCTCTTTGCTTCTGATGGGAGCGCCACCTTCTCCTCTACGATATTTCTCGGGATCTTCTTCTCCTCGAACAAATTTCGCTAAAAATGCCTGGCTGGCCTGGTCTGGCGCCAAAGAAACAATTTCCAAAGCTCCTGATTCGCTTAATTTTCTGGTCCCTTCTACCGTAGGCTCAATTGTTTCTGCTGCTGCTCCAATATGAGCTCGAATAATAGGCCTATTTTCTAACTGGCGTACCTGTTTTATCCTTTCTAATAGGTCGTCTGACCATTTTATCTTTTCCTTAGCAATAATTGCCTTCTTCTGGGCAAAATATTCCAACTCTTCCATGCTTGCATAATCGTCAACTATCAATTCGAAAAATCCCTGGAACTTTTCTTTGTTTTTATATTTTTGAGTAATTTCTTCTAAATTAAAATGTCTATCTTGGGGTGGAGAGAATTTATCTTTGAGAATGGGCAAACCAGTCATAGCTCTGACCAGATTGGCTGCTATCCTTAATCCACCGAAACAATAACGTATACCGCTTTTTTCGGGTTCAAGACCATATTTATATACCTTCTCTATTAGTTCTTCAATAATTTCATCAACATGAAGATCTCCCAGGCGATAACTGAAAGAAACTACTTCTGCCTTTGATT
>CAZAJW010000250.1:0-2423 GCA_964485485.1 uncultured Atribacterota bacterium
TTGCTGGCCTTCATAATGATGAATATTCCTGTTTGGTTACTTTTTCTGCCAGTGCTAGAACAGAGGTTGAGCTTCTTCAGGTTACTCCAGCAAACAAAACAAAATTTCACACAACTATCGAGACTGTTGGGGCAGGGGGTAAAACCAACATTGGTGCAGGTTTAAGCCACGGTTTGCAACAATTAGACAGGGCAAGTGAGTCAACTCCCCGGGCAGCTCTGCTGATGTCTGATGGCAAGCACAATACTGGCGAACTATGGCCGGTGGTGGAAGAGTACGAGTTAAGAGGATGGCCTATTCACACTGTTGCCTATGGCAGCGATGCTGATCAGGAAAATTTAGAAAATATTGCCATGCGAACAGGAGGCACCTTTTTCCCGGCAGATATCTTCACTATTAGCCAAATTTATCAAAGGATTTCAGCCCATACCCACAACCAATCAGTTCTATTTGCTTATAATGATATGATTTCTCAAGGGGAAAAACTGGATTATCAGATTCCCATCGATCCAGATATTACCTCAACCACCTTCTTTGTTGATTGGCAGGGAAGTGTAGTGGACCTCCATTTGCAGACTCCGGAAGAGAAAAAGATAAATCCTGATAATTATAAAAACTTCCCTGAGGTAGATTATCAAACAGGTGATACATTTTGTTTCTATCAGGTAGATGAACCGAAATCTGGTGATTGGCAGGCCACTCTCTATGGTAAAGAAATTGACCGGGAGAGTGAACAGGTAAATCTAACGGTTTCTGGCAGTTCGCCGCTTTTGGTAAACATCTTTGGCTTACAGCCTAGTTATCGCAGAGGTGAGGCAATTCAGATCCAGGTGAAGGTGCTCGGTCTCTTTGGCTCGGAACCGGAAATCTTAAGGGATGTTAAGGTTACTGCTAAGATCAAAAAACCTTCGCCCAATTTAAAGAAGATGCTGCAGAAAAGAGTGATAGATTTGGGAAAATTGTTTCAATATGCACTCACTGGAAAGAAAACAATAAGTCTTCATGATGATGGTCGCCATGGCGACTGGAAAGCAGATGATGGTATTTTTGGTGCAATTTACAAAGATACAGATGAGAATGGCCATTATGTAATTACGATTACATGTGAAGCACAAAAACCTGATGGCGAAAAAATCACAAGAACTTTGCAGGAATCTGTTCAGGTTGGGCCTATTGAAGATAGAACAGTTACCTTGGCAGATTTTCTAGGACTTTGATATTGAATAATAAACAAAAACTTATCCCATTTATGGTGAGACAACTTCTTGTAACACTTTTATGCTTTTTATAAAGGAAACTGATTTTGAATAGATGTATCGAGACTAAAATATAAAAAAAGGTGTCAAATACCTTAGACTTCAGGTAGTAAGGTGAATATTTAAAAAAATTATTGTCTATTTCCCTGAACAAAGTTAAAAATATGTGTATTAAAAGGAGGGAGAAGCAATGGATATGAAAAAACTAACAGAAGCTCTGATTGGCTTCGGCATAGTGATTACGGCTGGAGCGGTTATATGGTGGGCTATTTTTTACAGTCAGGTGACAAAGGAAATGGGAGGAAGTTTAGGAGATTTCTTTCAGTGTCTTTTTACATCAAGCGGAGAATGTAGTCTTGTTAACTTTTTTGCAGGATTAGCCGGAGTGACTCCATATAATCCAACCTTGTTCTGGATAGGCGTCATCATGTTGGGAACAGGAGTCATCATCAAGTTTTCTTTGAAAAAAGAGGATACTCCCTGATTACATAATTTAATATAGAAAAAAATAGAGGGAATAACTATATATCAACAGTATAATTTTATATTCTCGGGTGAACTTTACAATCACAATCTAAGGACCTGGGGACCCGGAACTGAAACGCAAGAATTCTTTATTGTTCCAAATATCCTCATGGTGCTTATTAATTTAAAATGATCTATCAATATACTGGGTTTTCTTGCGTAATATGCGGAATAAAAGGAACAAGATAAATAAAAAATAGTTAGGGGAATTATATTATGAAAAAAAGAAATTTTATTATTGTTATTCTAATGGCTGTAATGGCTGTAATTCTTTTTACTATTCCTACTTATGCTAATCAAGTTACATTAATGGAAAATAATAGAAAACCTGAAATTAAAACTGTTTCGCTCGAGTTTAATATAGAGTGGGAGAAAACTTTTGGTGGAAGCAGAAGTGATTATGCAAATGATATTATCCAAACAAATGATGGTGGCTATGCTATATCCGGGTATACCAATTCCAAAGGTGCTGGGAAGGCGGATGCCTGGGTTATTAAGTTAGATTATAAGGGTAATCTAGAGTGGGAGAAGACATTTGGCGGTAGCAAGGATGATAAGGTAAACGCGATCATACAAACCAATAATGGAGGATATGTATTAGTTGGAGTAACAAAGTCAAAGGGCAAGGGAGGATATGATGCA
>CAZAJW010000251.1:0-4948 GCA_964485485.1 uncultured Atribacterota bacterium
TTATTTCATTATAACAGTATATTTTATTTTTGTTAAGAAACTAAGAATAAATAAAAACCTTTTGAGAATTGTTAACATATATTATAAAATATAATTAAAGATTTATGTTGTTATTATAACTGTAAATTTTAATAGATAGCTAAAAAAATACAAAAGTTGATTAATTGTAATAATAGAACGATTTTAAGAATAACACAGTTAAGTCGGTATTTTTCTACTTGGAATATGTGGATATTCTTATGGAATCTGTCTGACAAAATATTTAAATACGATAAGGTAAGTGGAAGGATAAAATTTAGAATATTTAATTATTTTTATGAAATGGAAGTTCAACAAACAATATATTCCAAATTGTTTTTTTCTCTAAAATATTATAGTATAAGATAACAAAGGCAAAAATAACTTAGGAGGAAACAATGTCAAAGAACATTGCAGTTGTATTGATTGTTTTGTTACTATTTGTGACAGGTTTTGCATTCTGGAATTATGATCGCCTGAATAAGATACAGGACAGTTTGTCAGAAAAGCATAAATTATTGGAAGAATCAAAAGAATTGATTGAAAAGCAAGAAAATTCGATTTCTGAATTAGAAGAGCAAATGAAAGAAAGTGAAGAAAAAATTCAATCTTTGGCTGAAGTGGATTTGAAACAACAATCAGAAAAAATATTTACCGAGAAAATTACTCAATATCAACAAGAAATAGATGATTTAAGGAAAATGCTAGAAGAAACTATAGAACAAAGCAAAGCTGAGTATCAGGATATTGCTCTATTAATAGCAGAAAAGGATAGGTTAGAGAACGTTCTTGCAGAAAAGGAAGCCCAATGGCAAGTAGGTGAAGAAGAAAACAAAAAGATGATAGTATCCTTGAATGAAGAGATTAATAAATATGAATCAAATATAAATTTGGTAAATGAGAAAATAACAGAATTGAAACAGCATCTGGATTCTGAAATTGATATAAGAAAAGATTTAGAAGAGGAAATAAGCCAATATCAAGATAGAATTAATTCTTTGCAAGAAAAATTAACAGTATCTCAGGAGGATGAAGCACAAGTACAATTAATTGGTCAATTACAATCTAGCAAAGAAACTCTGGAAAAAGAAATTGAACAAAGAGATGCTGTTTTAGAAAAAATCAGGGAGGAATATAAACAACTCCAAACACAGTTAGTAAACTATGAAGATAAGGTAGATAGCCTACAGGGAAATATGAGTTCTCTTGAAAAAGATAATAAAATATTGGATGAAATCCAAAAGGATTTGCTTCAATTAAAAGAAGAAAAAAATAATTTAGAGGCTATACTTGCAGAAAAAGAATCTCAATTGGCTGCTAACGAGAAAGAAAGTAAGCAAGCTATTGAAAGTTTAGAAAAACTTCTAGTTGAAAAGGAGACACAATGGCAATCTAAAGCAGAGGAGAGCAACGCAAAAATTGCTTCTTTAAAGGAAGAAATTCAAAGATATGATTCAAATTTAAAAGAAATAGGAAGCGAGATGCTCTCCTTGAAACAGGGGTTAAGAGATGAGGCTTCGCTAAAAGAAAAATTACAGGAAAGAATTGTATTTCTTACAGATGAGATTGCTTATTTAAAAGATGAAATAGCCGGCTATCGTGAAACTGAACATTCTTATTTATCTGTTCTGAACCAATTGAATGCTGAAAAAGAAGAATTAAGTAAAAAAGTAGATAATGATATCGAAATTGACCAAAACGAATATCAAGAATTGATGACTCAAGTTAATATCTATCAGGATCAAATTGAAGAACTCAAAAAAGAATTGGCGGTTATAAAAGATAGAGATGAATTATTCAACTCTGAACAAGTTCATCAATTACAGGAGAAAATAGAAGCATTAGAAAAAGTGTTTTCTGAAAAAGAAGAAGAGTGGGGAAATCAAAATAAAGAGAATAGAGAACTTATTGCTTATCTGAAAAATCAGTTAAAGGAATATCAGGAAGAGATTGAGGTTGTCAAGTTAGATAGCAGTTTATTTAAAGAAGATATTTCAGAACAAGTTGAATTACAGCAAGAAAGAATTGCTCGGATTAGAGATAGAGAAGAACAAATAGCAGAATTGACATCAGAGATTGAGAGAAATGCAAAAAAAATTGCAGATTATGAGGGGATGATTGAACAATTAAGAGCAAAACTTCAAGAACAAAAAGATTTAAGTTATCAGGAAAAACAGAAATTGTTAGATGATTTAACATTTTTGTTAGAAGAAAGAGAATTGATACAGAATAATTTTAATCAATACCGAACTAAAATCCTTAGGTTGGAATCAGAAATTGCTGAGTTGTATAATAAAATGGCAAGCTTGGAAAAGGATGAAAGTAGCCAATACTATGAAATAAAAAAAGGCGATTGCCTCTGGAATATTGCAAAAAACAGATATAATGAAGGTATTGCCTGGACTAAAATATTTGAAGCAAATCAGGAATTAATCAAAAATCCTGATCTGATTTATCCATATCAACAGATTATTATTCCAGAATAGTAAATATATCTAATTAGAATCGGTATGGTTATTAAAATTAAAACCTAGAGCCATACCGACTTTCTATTTTCCACGTATTATATCAATATATTTCTTATATCTTTGGTGGATTGTATATCTACTTAAATTTTAGGATAAAATTAAGTAATTGTTTAATCTTCAATCAAGATTTCCACATATTTTATCAATAGTATCTTGGTATTTTTCATGAATAATAAATCTTTTCATTTTAAGGCTTTCAGTCATTTCATTCTTTTCTTGAGTAAATTCTTCCAGCAAAAGGGCGATACCCATTACAGTCTCATAGGGCTGGAAACCATTTTCTCTGGAGACCAATCTTTTTTGTTCATGCTGGAAAAGAGTAATAATTTCTTTTTTGGAAATTAGATCTTTCTTATCATGATAGGATATATTATTTTTCTTGGCGTATTCCTGGATTACCTCAAAATCAGGGACTATTAAGGCACCTAGCCTGGGCTTATCCTGTCCTACCACGATTACCATGTTAATATACTGGCTTTCTTTTAACTTGTCTTCTAAAGGCTGAGGCTCTACATTTTCTCCGCCTCTTAGTACTATGGTATCTTTAATTCTTCCAATAATCTTAAGGTATTTACCATTATAGGTCTTTTTTCCCAGGTCTCCTGTATTAAACCAGTTATCTTTAATCACCTCAGCGGTCTTTTTTTCATTTTTATAATAACCTTTCATAACAAGATCACCTTTTATCATGACTACACCCGACTGACCAGGTGGTACTTCTTCGGTAAGGTTGTCTTTGTCAACGATACTAACAGTTGTTTTAGGTATAGGTTTACCAACCGTGAAAATAATTGGTTTCTTTTGACTTCTACCTGCAATAACAGGCGAAGTTTCAGTAAGGCCGTATCCTTCTAGAACACATACATCAACTGCATCTAAAAAAATGTCTATATCTTCTTGTAATGCTCCTCCACCGCTTATTGCGAATTTCACCTTTCCTCCAAGCATTTCTCGAATCTTTTTAAACACTAATTTATCGAAAAGATGGTATTGCCATGATAGTTGGCTTACTGTCTTTTTTGCTTCTTCTAATTCTTGTTGAGAGAAACTATCGCGATCAAAGAGGGGTAAGGTACTATCCAGTACCCTTGTGGCATGTTTGTATCTTTTTGCAACATTTAATCCTTTGAAGAAAAGCCATTGCTGAATAACTCCACTGGTTTTTATCTTATTTAAAATCCCTTTATACAAGCTATTCCATATACGGGGAACTGTACACATTACAGTAGGTTTTTCCAGTAGTAAATCTGGCAATAATACTTGTTTAAATGGTTTGCTATAGGCAGTAGAGGCACCAAAACTAATTGAACAATATTCCACAGTTCTTTCATAAATATGCCATGAGGGCAAAACAGAAAGAAATCTATCTCTCTCATGAAGATCACCAACTGCTTTGGGTAAATTATTAACATTGTGCATTATATTCCTGTGTGTCAACATAACACCTTTAGGATCTGATGTGGTACCAGATGTGTAGATGATAGTTACCAAATCATCCGCTTTGGCCTTTTTGGACATATTAATAAACCGCTGGTCATTTTTTTTAATTAATTGTCTGCCTTGATTGTGAATATTTTTAAAAGAATAGAGAAGGGGAAAATCTTCAATCTGACCCTGTTTAATAATACGTGTTTTTCCCCAGAGTTTGTCTTGCAGTTCTGAGGTATTTTTTAAATCTAATTTTTTGACCAATTCCTGTTCATTCTCTTTTAGGTAACTTTTCAGAAAGATGCTTGCCTTTTTTGATAACAGGAGAAGACTCGAATTATTACTGATAGTTGTAAATATTTTTTTATAAAAAAATTTGTTAATATTTTCACTTGTTTTAAAGGGAACAGCATGTCCCCATTCAGGGGTTTCTTCCTTTTCGGCAAAGACGGTTACCGGGTCGATGATTATTAATTTTTTGATATTAGGAATTTGGGAGGATATCTTAAAAAATTCCTTTAGTACTTTCTCTCCTTCTATAATACTGGCGATAGAATCAGAATGATGTAATTTGAAGGCAATATCTCTGGCATAGCTATTACCACTTGCCGGGACATCTATGGCACCTATGCCTATTATAGCAAGATCGCTGAGAATCCATTCTAAACGGTTTTCAGATATTAGTCCAATATGGTCATCTTTTTTAAAACCTAGTTCCAGTAACCCTGTACCAAACTCTTGAACATTTTGATAAAGTTCATTATAGTTAATTGGAACAAATTTCCTCTGTTTTTTTACTTTAAAGGCAGGTCTATCTTGAAACTTTTCTGCACTTTGAGCCAGCATTTCATTCAGGGTGGCCAGTGACATAATTAACCTCCTATCTCTTTCTTTGAAAGTTTTTCTCTATTTATCTCCGTTATTCTTAGGAATACGAAGAATTTTAAATTATTAACCGATCATATCCCAAAACT
>CAZAJW010000252.1:0-14495 GCA_964485485.1 uncultured Atribacterota bacterium
TCCTGGTCTAAGGTTAGCCTGGGTTTCCGGTAATGAAGAAATTGTTGAAAAGATTGCTATTTTAAAACAAGCTACCGATTTATGCACAACTATGTTAAATCAATTAATTGCTTCTGAATACTGTGACCAAGGTTATATTGATAAGAACATCGAGTCAAATATCTTAATTTATAAGGATAAACGAGACATTATGCTAGAATCTTTAGAAAAATATTTCCCAGAGGAGACCTCCTGGACTAGACCGAACGGAGGATTCTTTGTCTTTGTAACTTTGCCTGAGTATATCGATACAGACGAAATGTTTTCTGACGCTATTAAAGAGAAAGTAGCTTATGTAAGCGGATCATCTTTTTATGCTGATGGTAAAGGCAAGAATACCATGAGGCTATCATTCTGCTATCCCAGCAAAGAGGATATCGAGGAGGGAATCAAAAGATTGGGTAAGGTAATTTCCAAACAAATAAGAAAATAAGAATTTATTTCAAGAAATGTTAGTTAAAGCTAAATGGGAAAGGAAAACCAGATAGACAGTGATTTTATCGCAACGTTGTTGACACAACCGAACAATAAGATTTCTTTACATTACAAATGTATACATGATAGTATTAATATAACTTTTGATACTATTAAGAAATTTAAACTTAACACCTAATATTTCTATAGAAAGGAAATAAATAATATAACTAAAGATAATTATTCTTTAAAAGAACAAAGTTTTGGTGAGGAAATCGCCAACAGCATTACTCATAGTGTGGGGATTGGTTTGAGCATCGCTGCACTGGTGATTCTGGTAGTAT
Source organism: uncultured Atribacterota bacterium (assembly GCA_964485485.1). Lineage (GTDB taxonomy): Bacteria > Atribacterota > Phoenicimicrobiia > Phoenicimicrobiales > Stramentimicrobiaceae > Oleincola. The sequence continues at coordinate 798 of CAZAJW010000252.1, forward strand.
TGGCTAGCAGGCAAGGTGATGCCTGGAGAATAGTGAGTTTCAGTATATATGGAACTACACTGATTTTGCTCTACTCGTCTTCTGCTCTTTACCACGGCCTTGCAGACCTAAAGATAAAAAATATTTTTAGATTTTTTGATCACTCAGCAATCTATCTGCTAATTGCAGGAACTTATACGCCTATTGCTCTTACAGTTATGAGGGGAACCTGGGGGTGGATTATTTTTGCTATTTCTTGGGCAATGGCGATAGGAGGAATTATTGTTACTATATTTCTTCTTGATAAATTGAAATCTTTAATAGTAATATCTTATGTGTTAATGGGGTCGCTTTCCATTGTTGCTATAAAACCGATGATAGAGATGCTTCCCCGGGGAATGATTTCCTGGCTTTTTATCGGAGGAGGTTGCTATATTTTGGGCATCATATTTTATTTATGGAAAAAGTTACCCTACCACCATCCCATCTGGCATCTTTTTGTTTTAGCTGGAAGCATTTCTCATTTTCTGGGTATATTATTCTATCTTACTTAAGAACTGCTTACTTACAATCTTTCTGCACTTATCTCAAAAGGAATGAATCAAAAAATGTTGACTATATTCGGATCTTTTTATAAATATGTAATGTAGTTATGGTTTTTGTATTTGGAAGGAAGCTGTTATCAATCTGATGAATTAAAAGGGGATCAAATGGCAAAAAAAATAATCGAGTATCAACATATTATCTGGGATTGGAATGGAACATTAATCAATGACACATGGTTAGTTGTGGAAATTATCAATAAAATGTTAGCAAGGCGCAAATTGCAAGAGGTTAACCAGGAAAGACATAGAGACATTTTTGATTTCCCGGTAATGAATTACTATTCAACCATTGGGTTTGATTTTTCCAAGGAATCATTTGAGAAACTTACTGATGAATTTATTTCTGAATATTATGACCGTTTTAATGAGTGTAAATTATTTGATGAAGCAGAAGGAGTATTGAGACAAATTAGGGGAAGGGGAATATTACAATCGGTATTATCTGCTTCCCAGGAGGACTTGTTGAAAGCAAAAATCAAACATTATGGTATCGATAAATATTTTTATAACATCATAGGTTTAAAGAATCACTATGCTGAGAGTAAAATTGAAAGAGGGAAAAGTTGGATAACTCAATTGAATTTAGAACCAAGAGATGTGCTTTTGATTGGAGATACGATTCATGATTACGAAGTTTCAAAATCGATTGGCTGTGATTGCCTGCTTGTAGCTAATGGACATCATAGTTATGAGCGACTTGCCAGTCAGGGTGTAGAGGTCATAAAAACATTACAAGAGATGAGTTTAAGATTATGATATATAGGATAGCGCTCTATATTATTGCAAAGAAATTAAAGAAAAATAGTGTCTTATAATTATTATTTTATAAAAAAGATATCGAAAGAAGCCAGTAAATATTTCAAGCTGAAAAAACAGAAAGGAGGATTAAATGATTCATATTAAAAAGAGAACTAAAGATGAATTTATAGTAAAAATGGAAGAGAGAGAATACAAAGTAATCTTAGATGATAAATACTGGCAGGAGTTAACCGGGGGTAAAACATCTAAAGAAGAATTGATAAAAAAATCTTTTAATTTTTTACTGGAAAGAGAATCCAAAGAATCAATTCTATCCAGGTTTGATTTAAGAATTATTAGCCGATATTTTCCTGAGTATGAACAAGAAATAAAGAAATAAAACAGGGAATGTTTTGTGAATCTTGATATTCTGTTTTTGGCTGTTTTGTATAATCGGGAGAAGAATTATAATTTAGGAATTTAATTTCCTGATTGTAATTTTATCATATTATGTTAAAATAAAGTTAACAGGCAACCCCAAAATGGCTATATCTCTTCAGAAGGCTCTCCTTGTTTTGCAAGGCGAGTCTTTGTCATATTAGGAACAAATATTTCTAGATATGATTAGAATCAACAGTTGTTTTAATTTAGTTGCTATACAATAACAAGGGAGAATTAAAAATGAGGATACCAATTTATCAGGTTGATGCTTTTACTGATAAACAATTTAAAGGAAACCCTGCGGCAGTATGCCCATTAACAGAATGGATAGCTGATGATATAATGCAAAACATCGCAGCTGAAAATAATTTATCCGAAACTGCTTTTTTTGTGAAAAAAGAACATAATTATGAATTAAGATGGTTTACGCCTAAAGTGGAAGTTGACCTATGCGGTCATGCTACCTTAGCAAGCGCTTATGTTATATTTTCCTATCTGGATAAGAGAAGCAATAAAGTAATCTTTCATACCAAAAGCGGCATATTAGAAGTATCGAAAGAAGGAGAATTATTAAGCATGATTTTCCCTTCCAGAGAAGGGGAGAAAAGTGAAATTCCGGAAGCACTAATAAAAGGTTTAGGTATAAGACCAAAAGAAGTGTACAAATCAAGAGATTATATGGCAGTGTTTGAAACAGAGCAAGAGATAATGGATTTATCTTTAAATATGAATGAATTAAAAAAAGTAAATGGATTGGGAGTTATTGCAACAGCCAAAGGAAATGAAGTAGATTTTGTGTCAAGGTTTTTTGCACCAAAAGAAGGAATAGACGAAGACCCGGTGACTGGTTCTGCCCATTGTACATTGGTACCCTATTGGAAAAAAGTATTGGGGAAAAATGAATTTGTAGCCTTACAATTATCAGCAAGAGGTGGGAAACTTTTTTGTGCTGATTTAGGTAAAATGGTTAAAATCTCCGGAAAAGCAGTTTCTTATTTAGAGGGATACATCAATGTTTGAACCATTTCCACGATGATTCATTAAGATAAAATAAGGAGTATAATAAATAATAATAACTCAGATAATTTAATTGTATTATGGGCAAGTGATAACAAAGAAGTAACCTTAAATAATGGTTTTTTATACACATTTAGGAGTACCTCTTGCTAAGTATTTAAAAAGGGATAATAAAGTTATAACTATTTAATATGAAACAGAGAGTACCTGTTTTTTGTTCTAATAATATAACTAATCAAATAAAGGATTTAATATGTCTAACGAAGTAAATAGTGAAAAACAAAAATTAACAACAAAAACAATCATTCTAATTGGTATAATCCTGTTAATTATTTTAAATTTTACCAGTTTTCTTAATCTTATTAAATACTTGTATGGGATCTTTTCTCCTTTATTGCTTGGTGCAGGGATTGCTTTTATTTTAAATATAATAGCTACTAGATATGAAAAAATATATTTCCCCGATAGTGATAATAAAATAATTAGAAAAACACGAGGAGGTGCTAGTATAATACTATCAATTTTAACGATTATACTAGCCATGTATTTTTTTCTTAATATTCTAATTCCACAGATTACAAAATTTGTTCAATTAGCTTCTACTGAATTACCGATTTTTTATGAAAATACAATTGATTGGATAATGAAACATGCTGAAAACTATCCCATTATCAGAGAAAAAATAGGAGCACTCAACATAAGTGGGGAAGCTGCATTAAATAGACTATTGGAATTACTGAATAACTGGGCATTCGGATCAGTCTCTTTTATTGGCATAGTCTTTAGTAAAATAGTTGAAATTCTATTAGCAATTGTTTTTAGTATTTATGTTCTATTTGACAAGGAAAAAATAAGAGGAAATTTCAATAAATTAATCAATGCTTATCTAAGTGCAGGTAGAAGAGAAAAATTAGCAAAAGTTATAGAAACAGCAGATGAGACATTCACGGATTTTTTTCTCGGGCAATTTAAAGAAGCTTTTATTTTGGGCGTATTATGTACCATTGGCATGCTGATTTTTCATTTTCCCTATGCAACAACTATTGGATCAATTGTTGGACTAACTGCCTTGATACCAATGGTGGGAGCTTACTTAGGTGCAACTGTGGGATTTTTATTAATATTTATAGTTGACCCGCTTAAGGCAATCTTATTTCTTGTCTTTATTGTTATTCTGCAACAGATTGAAGGGAGTTTTATTTATCCGAAAGTAATAGGGCATAGTATTGGGCTTCCAGGAATATGGGTATTTGCTGCAATAATTGTCGGAGGCGGTTTAATGGGAATTATAGGTATACTGCTAGGAGTTCCTTTGGCGGCAACGATTTACAGGCTACTTGGTAAATCAGTAAATAAAAGATTTAGCTAATTTGAACTAAATTGGATAAGCAATCAAAGACCCAACAAAAAATGAATTATACAAAATTTTCAAAATATCATTTCTTAAGTTCTAGTTATAGAATATAATATGGTAAGTGATGATCATAAGATTTATGTTGAAGCTGTGAAGAAAAAGAAAATATTAAATATGGTACAGCAGAATATATAATTAAGCATGTTTTAACAGCAAACTTTCCAGATTAACGGAATTAATGTTAATTAAAAAGTATATATCAGGAGGTTGCAACAATGGAATATAGAAAGTTAGGTCGAACGGGACTCGAAGTTTCTATTATATCATTTGGTGGTGTAATGGCAAAAAGGATGGAGCAAGCAGATGTCAACAAGGCAGTCTCTGAAGCCATCAAAAGAGGAGTAAATTTATTTGATGTGGGTCCAACTTATGGGGATGCTCAAAACAAATTGGGACCTGCTATAGAAAAATATCGAAAAAAGATTATTTTAACTTGTAAAACCGAACCGGAAAAAGACAAAAAGGAAGCCAGAGCAGACCTGGAAAATTCTCTTAAATTGCTTAAGACCGATTTTTTTGATGTTTATCAATTACATGAAGTCACTGATGATGATTCCTTGAAAAAATCCCTAAGTCCCGGAGGGGCCTTAGAGGCTATTTTAGATGCTAAAGAAAAAGGCCTGGTCAAACATATCGGGTTTTCTGCCCATAGTGAAGAATATGCCTTAAAGCTTATGGACCTGTTTGATTTTGATACCGTAATGTTCCCAACTAATTGGAATTACTGGCTCAACTATAAGCAAGGCGAGGCGGTCATTAAAAAAGCACGCGAAACAAATAAGGGGATACTGGCAATTAAAGCTCTGGCTCAGAGACAATGGAAAGGAGAAGAAGCAAAAGATGGTTATGCAACCTGGTATAAGCCTTTATTTGATAATGATGAACTAGCCAAACTGGCATTAAAGTTTACTCTAGCAAAAGATATTGATACTGCTGTCTCTCCCGGAGACCCAAGACTATTAAAGAAATGTCTTGATTTAGTTGAAGATTACCAGGGAGCATATAATATTTCCGATGCTGAAGAGGAAAGGTTGGAATCTTTTCTTAAGACACACGGGGGGAAGCTCTATCCAATGCCCCCAAAGATTTAAATTTTAAAGTTTAATAATTAAATAGACAAATCAGGATTAATTATGAAAAATAAAAAAGGCTTTACTTTTATTACATTATTAATGGTGTTAATTATTATAGGATTATCAAGCTTAATAGGATTAAAATATTATGGATTTAATCAACAGGATAGTGCAAAAAGTAATATAGCTCAAGATAAGGCAAAAGATACAATAGTTCAGACCAATGTTACAGCAATTCACGGACTATTGCAGGGGGCTCTCATTACCGGAGATATTGACCTTGCTGAGGCAATTAGTCTTTCTCAAAATGCCGGCTTACATAATCCTTATACTGAAACTGATATGAATAAGCCGGAATGTTTTCCTGAAATAGCTGATTCCCCTGGTGAAATTCAGATTATTCTGAAGGAAGATACTTTTTATATTCAGGGATATGGATCCAACGGTTTGCTCAGTAATATACTTACAGTAAAAAAATAATTATCTATCATAGAAATATAAGTAACTTTTCGATTAACAGCAATTATTTATTCATTCTGCAATAGTTCTTCTTGTTCAAAGTCATCTGGTGTTTTTTTGTTAAAAAGTTTTCTATATGTATCGGCTATTGTCTCGTGTTTAACTCTTGTTGCATCAAATTTAAGCAAACTGAAGGTTATCTGGACACAAAAACCTATTCCAAAAGCAGCCAGAACCGTACCTATGCCAACCATTCCGCCAAGCATCCATCCTAATATAACTACAAAAAACTCAATGATTCCACGACAGATACCAATAGGTAGTTTAGTTATTCGAGTAACTGCAACCATCAAACTATCTCTGGGGCCTGCACCAAGTGCTGAGCCTATATAAAAGTAGGTGGCAAAAGAAATTATGAACAATCCAACAAATAGCATGATAATACCCAACAAGTGATTATCAGCTACCGGAATAACATTTAGCATAAGAATTATATCTAGAAACACACCGATAAAAATCATATTAAGGATAGTGCCAATACCAATTTTCTCACCAAGTATTACTGACATTAAGCCAACAATTATTCCCAATAAAATTGAAACTGTTCCGATACTTAGGCCAATTGTGTTTGCAAGGCCTATATGAAAAACATCCCATGGAGCATATCCTATATGGGCATTTATAGTGAAGACAATACCAAGCGAATATAAGAAAAGTCCCCACATTAAGCGAAGAATGATGAAAGAAAATTGTTTCATGGAAAAATCCTTTCCGGATTGCCTTATTCTTGAATAATGCATAATCGTTGTATACTTTTCATGCATAAAATATTGTAGGCAAGCTTATTGTCTGGTCACATCCTCATTATTATAGCGATACTGAGAGTAAAGTCAACAGAGACTAGAAGTGTTGTAGGTAAATTATCAAAAAACTGTCTTGTATTGAAAATAATTTTGTGCTATTTAGAAAAAAACAAATCAATTGAGAAATAGAAAACTTCTTTATGTTAAAATAAAATATAATAATTTTTTGAAGCATTACTTTTAAATATTATTTTTCAATAGGGATTTAAATGAAAGAGATTAAGTATATAGTTTTTGATTTTGGCGGAGTTATAACTAAAAAGCAAAATAACAGAATGATTAATAAGATGTGTCAGATATTGAACATTCCGGTGAAAAAATTTTCCTTATTATATACTAAAGAAAGAATGGATTATGATTCTGGTTTGATTGATGCAAAGACCTATTGGGCAAAAATCATTAAAGTGATAGGTAGAAAAGTCGAATTAAAAGAAATTGATAAATTAATTGAATTTGACATAAAGAGCTGGTTAGATATTAATGAAGAAACGGTTAAATACATACAACATATTAGGAGCAAGACAAATGTTGCTTTATTATCAAATATGTCATTTGATACTCTTGAGAAATTAAATAATTTGCATTGGATGGATTATTTAGAACCAAAGATATTGTCATGTGAAGAAAAGGTATCTAAGCCGGATTACCGAATATATGACATTTGCCTGAAAAAATTAGGGATAGAACCTCATTACGTTTTATTTATTGATGATTCTAAGGCAAATGTTGATGCTGCTCAAAAAATGGGAATAAATGCTTTTAAATTTATTAATTGTAATGGTATGAAGAAAATAATAAAAAACGAATATATTTTAAGCAAATAATTAGAGAAAGTTAACTTCAGAAATTGCTAAATATATTATTTCTCAGGAATATGCATTGATAAAAATATTCTTTGTGTGCTATTTTTAATTTGATTCATGCTAGATTGTGATATGTTAATAGGTAGGGAAGTTAAATATGATGGTAAAAAAGAGAAAAGCCCTTTTGGTGGGTGTTAATATAAATAATGATTACAAGTTCAGTGAATCAATGGATGAGCTTAAAAATTTAGCAATAGCTTGTGAGTTTGAAGTAGTAGGGGAGTTAGTACAGAATTTAAAGACTTTTAATAAAGTGTTTTGTGTTGGGCATGGTAAAGTTGAGGAAATCAATTTATTGATAGAAGAAACAAATTGCGATGTAGTCATTTTTGATAATGAGCTTTCGCCAACACAGCTTAGGAATCTTGGCGGTATACTGGGATCTGAAATAATGGATAGAACATCGCTTATCTTGGAAATATTTGCCAGGCGGGCAAAAACGAAAGAGGCAAAAATACAGGTCGAGCTTGCTCGTTTACAATACATGTTGCCAAGGCTTGTAGGCATAAAAAGGTCTCTCAGTCAACAGAGCGGAGGTGTTGGCATAACAACAAGAGGCCCTGGAGAAAAAGCCTTAGAGCTTGATCGAAGAAAAATTGAAAAAAAGATATCAGCCCTGAATAAAGAGTTAGAAATGATTAGTAATGAGCGACAGACACAACGTAAAAAGAGGCAAAAGGCCGAATTGCCATCGGTTGCCTTGGTGGGCTATACTAATTCAGGCAAATCCACCCTAATGAATGCCTTAATAAAACACCTGAACAAACCTGAAAACAAAAAGGTATTAGCAAAAAATGTTCTATTTGCATCGTTAGATACCGCAGTGAGGAATATAAATTTGTCTGATAACAGGAATTTTCTTTTGTTTGACACTGTTGGTTTTGTCAGCAAATTGCCTCATAATTTGGTAAAGGCGTTTCGTTCAACACTTGAAGAGGTGAGTTCAGCAGATTTGTTATTACATGTGATAGATGTATCAAGCCCTGCCTATGAGCGGCAAATAGAAGTTACGGAAAAAACTTTACAGCAGATAGGAGCAGAAGGTATCCCGACTATCTATGTATACAATAAATCGGATTTAACTACACTAAAATTTTCTATAATTGGGCATGACAAAGTGTATATTTCTGCGTTAAAAATGACTGGGTTAGATGACTTGATTGAGCTTATTAATCAAAAAATATTTAACCAATATATTAACTGTAAAATGTTTATTCCTTATGATAAGAGTAGTTTAATATCATATCTAAATGATAATGCACATGTGAAATCAGTAAGTCATAAAAATGAGGGAACACTCCTAACATTAGAATGCCGGGAAAGTGATTATAGGCGATATAAGCAATTTACCTATACTAAGAGAGGAAGACTTATTTAAAATGAAAAATTGGAAAAAACTCTTGGCCATCAGCTTAACTATTTTTCTTTTAATAACCTTTATTGGATGCAAATCAACCGAGACAGAGTCACCTGTTGATACCCCCATTGCAAGGATTTCTGCAGAAAATAGTGAAACAAACGAAAGTCAGGAAAATCAAGAATCAAACGAAGCCACCAGTAGTATTGAAGTTAAAGTAAAAAATGGATTAAGGTATTCAACTAAGGAAGAAGTGGCTGCTTATATTCATAAGTTTAAAGAACTTCCACCAAATTTTATTACTAAAAAAGAGGCCCAGGAGTTGGGCTGGAATGATTCCGAAGGAAACCTCTGGGATGTTACTGCCCGAAAATCTATAGGCGGTGACCTCTTCTATAACCGGGAAGGTTTTTTGCCTGAAGCAGATAACCGCCAATACTATGAATGTGATATTAATTATTACGGAGGATATCGAGGGGCAGAACGTATTGTTTATTCTAATGATGGTCTTATTTTTTATACAGAGGACCATTATGAAAGCTTTGAGAGATTATTTTAAGAGAGTAGATATATGAAAGAAATACGATTAAATGGCAATAAGATGGTAGATAAAGCAAGTACTCATGCCTACCTTAAAAGAAAATTGCTCTTACCAAACCATTATGGCAATAATTTAGATGCTCTCTGGGATTGTCTTTCAACTGATTTTTCAGCAAAGTTAATCATTATACAAAATCCGGAGATATTAATTAAAAATTTGAGTTCCTATGGTAAGTTAATAATTAAACTATTTGAGGAAGTAGCTCAAGAGAATAAGTATTTAGAAGTAAATATCCAGTGGCAATCTAATGGTTCAGAAAAATTAGCAGGTGAATAGTAATTAATATCTATTTAGATTAAAGTCTTTAAACAGGAGATAATTCTAGGTGGATTATATTATAAATAAATAAAGGAATTAGGGAAAAGAATAGAAAAATAAAGAAAGTATTGGAAGAAAAAATATTAGTGAAAAATGGAGTTAATTTATTGGTTTTTTCCTGAGTTACCGGTAAGCGGATATGTTTGGGAACCCGAAAATGAGAATAAATCGAAACTATTTTCTCAACTAAGAAGATGCACTGCTGAAGGCCTTGGTTCCTCTCAGGCTGACCAACTTTGTTGACAAAGAATATATAATATTGTAATATTAAAAACATAATAAATCCATTGGAAAAAGTAAGTATAATATTTTGAGGTATCTAGCAAATGCAAAAAACCGGAAATTTACAGTTAATTCAAGAATTAAATATGTCTATTATACTTAAGACAATACGCCATCATGGTCCTATCTCTCGTAGTGAAATTGCCAGAAAAAACAAAATAAGCCCTACAACAGTTACAGCCGCAGTAAGGAGATTGCTTTGGAAGGGATTGGTATATGAAGATGGTGTAGGAGGCTCAAGTGGTGGCAGGAAACCTGTTCTTTTGCGTTTTTCCCTGGAAAGTAGATTTATTATTGGAGTTGCTATTTCAAATAATGCCATAATAATTGCTGATATGGATTTAGCAGCAAATCCACGCAAACAAGAGTCATTTTCTATTCATAATCTGACAGGTGAATCATTTATTGATTATTTTTTAAAGTCAATTGGGCATTTTTTAGAAAAGTATTCTGATTTATCAAAGTGCGTAGGGATTTCAATTATCTCTCCAGGTACTATTGATATAGATAGCGGAATAATTTATAAAAATACAAAACTGAAATTAGAAAATCTTCATCTGAAAGAAATTGTAGAAAAAAGATTTTCTCTGAAAACTTGGTTAGAAAATGATGCGAACGCAATTGCCTTAGCTGAGAAGCAATTTGGAGCGTATAAAAAATATAACAATTTAGTATATATTACGATAGGAGATGGGGTAGGGGCTGGCATTATAGTGAATGGCTCTATCTTCCGTGGATGCAGCGGTGTAGCAGGAGAGTTTGGGCATATAACTATAGATATCAATGGAATAGATTGTGATTGCGGAAATAGGGGCTGTCTTGAAAATTATGTTAACTGGAGTACTATATATACTAAAGTATTATCTTCTGTTGCGAATGGCAAAGATACATTAATGTTAGAATTTACCAAGGGAAACATAAATCAGGTTACCCACTCCATTTTTCGAAAAGCATTAAAAGAGGATGATAAATTAGCTAAGGCAATAATGGAGGAAACTGCCGGATATCTAGCTGCGGGAATTGTCAGTTTGGTTAACTTAATAAATCCAGACATAATTATTTTAGGTGGGAAAGTTGCCTACGATAATTATTTTTTACTTTCCCGAGTGAAAGAATTAGTGTTTAAAAGGGCTCTGGATAGTTTAGCTGATAAATTAAAAATTTGTCCGACTTCTTTGGGAGAAGACTTTAGAATAACCGCTGCTGCATCAATTCCTTTGCAGGAGATGTTTCAAATTTCTGTTTTTTTATGATTAAGGGTAGAGATATTAGAAAAATAAATAAGTACAGAATTAAACAATCTTTCTTACAACTTTTGTTCGTACAAGATAATAAGATAAGTCATAAGGGGAGGTGATAGACATACAAAAAAGAAGTTCAAAGTTTTTAAAATAAATTAGTTTAAAGGAGAGTTAAAAAATGAAGAAATTTTCAGGTTTAATTTTGGTTATGTTAATCCTATTATTTTTCGCTACTTTTATGTTAGTAGTTTCGGCAGCTGACCCAGTAACGATTGAAGTCTGGTTTCATTCCGGAAAAGGAGAGGAGAGGGAAGTGCTAGATGCCCAGGTCGAAGATTTTAATGCTATGCAGAATGAAGTGATAGTAGAACCCGTTCGGTTACCCGAAGGATCTTATAATGAACAAGTAAGCGCTGCTTCATTAGCTGCTGACCTGCCGGATTTGTTGGATTTTGACGGACCCAATCTTTACAATTATGCCTGGGCTGGTCATATTATCCCCATGGATGACTACCTTACCGAGGAATTTAAGGCTGATCTTTTACCTTCAATTATTGATCAAGGGACCTATGCCGGTAAATTCTATGCCTTGGGAACTTTTGATTCAGGTCTCTCTTTCTGGGGTAATAAAGCTTATCTGGAAAAAGCAGGAGTGCGTATCCCACAGGGAATTGATGATGCCTGGAATTTGGATGAATTCAATGAGGCTCTCGAGAAATTGCAAGGTCTAGAAGAAGTTGAATATGCTATTGACTTTAAGCTTAATTACGGGCAAGGTGAATGGTATACTTATGGATTTTCTCCTATTATTCAGGCATGGGGCGCTGATTTAATTGATCGGAGTGATTATCAATCTGCGGATGGCGTTTTAAATAGTCCGGAAGCAGTAGAAGCATTGACCTGGTTCCAGGGTCTGTTTGAAAAAGGATATGCCAACCCACAGCCAGCCGGAGATGATGATTTTTATGGGCGTAAAATTGCAGCCCTATCATGGGTAGGTCACTGGATGTGGCAACCCCATCACGATGGGCTTGGTGATGATCTAATCCTGTTACCTGTACCGAAATTAGGGGATAGAGCAGTTACCGGAACCGGATCCTGGTGCTGGGGTATAACTTCTCAATCCGAACATCCCGATGCTGCCTGGAAATTTTTGCAATATCTCATGCAACCGGATCAGATATTACGAATGACCAATGCTAATGGAGCAGTCCCTGCTCGCATCTCAGCTTTCGAACAATCTGAACTTTACAGTGAAGGTGGGCCCTTAAGAATTTTCGTAGAACAGCTACAAAGCGATGTTGGTGTTGCCAGACCAATGACACCAGCTTATCCAACTATTACCAATGCTTTTGCCCAAGCCATACAGAACATTATTAACGGTGCAGATGTTCAGTCCGAACTCGATAAAGCAGTCCAAAAAATTGATCAGGATATTGAAGACAATCAAGGTTACCCTGTTACTCAGTAAATAATAGACTTGAAGTTCGTTTTATCAAATGCCTATGTCTTTCCGAGGCATAGGCATATCTTATTGAAAATGCTGAACATTTTGAGGGGGTAGGTCAACCATGTCCCAAAAAAAGGAAGATAAAAATCAGCTTAAATTGAGTGAAATACATAAGAAAGAAGTCCACGCTGCCTGGGGATTTGCTCTTCCGGCTATTTTGCTCTTAGCGCTTTTTCTACTCATTCCTTTTATCGTGGCCCTTGTTCTTTCCTTTACAAACCAACGACTCATTACCAATCCTAATCTTCCGACTCAATTTATCGGTTTCAGAAATTATATTCGATTGTTAAATGATTTTGAATTCCTACAGGCACTAAAAAATAATTTTTACTTTTCGGCTATTGTCGTTCCACTGCAAACATTTTTTGCTTTACTTTTAGCGATATTGGTAAACCAGAAATTACGTTTTATTAACTTATTTCGCACTATCTATTTTAGTCCTGTGGTCACTACGATGGTGGTAGTCGCAATCATCTGGTATTTTTTATACAATCCGGGAGAAGGGTTTATTAATCAAGTTTTACAGGTTATCAGTTTTGGTAAACTAGGTCCTTATCGCTGGCTCAGTGACACCAGTCTTGCTATGCCGGCGATTATGGTTTTATCTATCTGGCAGGGTGTTGGTTTTCAGATGATTATTTATTTAGCCGGATTACAGAGTATACCGGAAGAACTTTATGAAGCCAGCCATGTTGATGGTGCTAATCAATGGCAGCAATTCTTCTATATCACCATTCCCCAACTTCGCAATACCACCATATTCGTGGTAATTTCTACCACAATCCTGGCTTTTAAATTGTTTACTCAAGTCTGGGTGATGACCAAAGGAGGTCCCCAAGGGGCTACCCGTACTGCAATTGTTTATCTTTATGAAGAGGGGTTTCAACGCCTTCGGGTTGGATATGCCTCTACCATCGCTGTTCTGTTTTTCTTGATT
>CAZAJW010000253.1:0-3803 GCA_964485485.1 uncultured Atribacterota bacterium
TATTTTTTGAATCCATTTTTCATGCCGATTAACTTGATTTCCCAGCATCACTACTTCCTGACGATAATCTTCACCTTGTTTCATATAAGCGTCAACTGCGTCAACTAGCTTATTAACTTCTACCTTGGTTGCCATCTCCTCTCTGTTTCTTTTAATTTCATCTGTATTATTCAATACCTTAATTTGAAGATTCTGTATATCTTCTTCAATTTTACTAAACTTCTTATCTAAATATTCAATTAATTCGCTAAAATCTTTATCCATATATCTCTACTATATATCAAACAAAAACTCTGTCAACAGCCCTCGTGGACGCTATTGGAACCAGGGTTAGAGGGACAAATGCTGTATTCTCAATGCCTGAGGTGGTTCACCCCACCTCCTGACTCTACTATCCCCTTTCCGGGGACCGTCCCCGGAGTATAATTAAAAAGTTAGAAAGATCTCTATTCCTCTACTTGATTCAAGTCATGTTTAAGCTGGTTTTTTATTTCGTCAAAATTTGACTCACTCAATCCCCTGACAGGATATTTATTGAGAAACCTAAAATAATCTTCACTAAAACTATTCCAAGCCATATCATCCATGCCAGCAAAAATATAATTTAAGCTTCTGGCCATCAACAATGAAAGCCAATTATCCTCAATAGGCAATAACCCCTGAACTAATATGCCATCGGCAAAGAAGTTACGACATTTATCAAGGCCAATATCATAAGTTGAATTAATGGTTGTTTGACCAGAAGAGCTAATGCTATCAACCACTATATTACCTCCGCTCTCGCCGAACATATAATCGCCAATCTCAACATTCTTTACCTCTTCAAACCTATCATCAATAAATATATTATGATCTGTAGATGCTCTTAATTTATTATTTATGGTTACTGTCGGATCCCTTCTTCGTATCCAGCGGATAACCTTAGTAAAAACCTTTTGGTTGGCTCCTAAATCAAAAGAAACTATTTCATCTCCCCGGCATATATCTTCTATCTTCTTATAATTCCCGCTAGCTGTCAAAATTTCGGTTTTCCCATGTAGGCAAGCGGAATAGAATCCTTCTCCCCATATGTTTGGATTCGTCCAATTTTCATCCTTTATTGCTTTGTCAATTTCTATAGCCACTGTCTGATAATATTCCTTGAATAAATTATTAGATTTCTTAAGCCCCCCATCTGTTTCGGCTAAGTAATATTCAGACACGCAACCCCTACTGTGAGGTTTGTAAGTTTGATTATAATAATATAACTGATAAGCAAGAGCGGGGTCTTCTATTTCTTCTGCTATTTCTTCTGCAGTATATTCATCACCATAAAAAAAATCAAAACAAAAACTCTCTCTATCTTTAAAATACAGATTATTGCCTTTTACAAGTAATAAGTCTGCATGAATTTCTTCTTTGAGTATATCATCATGTCCTAACGCCAATACTCTACCATCTAGATATAGATATAAATTGTCCTTAAAACCTATCGCATATCTCATGCTACAGCCATTTTTTCCTTTATCACATGACCAAGATAAAGTCTCGCCCAAAGAATTTTCCACGGGACTCACTGCTCCGGTATGATCAATCACATAGAGGTAATGTCTAGAAGTGCCCATTCTCATTCCATAAACTCCTCCATGAATTAAAAAATAAGTCTTATTATTACAATCAAAAACCTCAACCTTACCGGAATCTTCTGACAAATTAAATTCTAGGTACGAAGGATCCACGCGCTCAATTAATTCATTCTTTCCATCATAAACAGCAAATTTAGAAATTTGATCACAATGATTAGGAAAATCTTTATCCCAATTATCCCCCCTACACCAACCCTCCATCTCGACTCTAATATTATCTTTTATCCTAAAAATTACTTTACAAGATCTAAAGCCCCATTCATCTTCGCCTCCGAGAATACGCTCTCCTTCTATTGATTCCAAATTATACTTTTGGACAATCACGCTCCCTATCCTAACTTTACTTCTTTCGTCTGTCTCTAAATCTTTTAAGTTGAGCTCGTGCAATTCTATCTCTTCTGGGGAGGACTTATCAATTGTGTTTTGATTAATATAAATTAATGTCCCTATTACACTAATAATTCCTATAACGACAATGATTATTAAAACGATAACTAATGAAATACCCTTATCCATAAATTTCTATTAATTATTTTATTCTACCACTTATGTCAACTTTCTAAAAATTCACAACACACAAAAAGCCAAAAATTCTCGCATTTGAGGATTTTTCCGACCCCTCTCGGTCGGCTATATTTTATCATAGTTTTTCGTACCTTATCTTTAGATTTCCTCTTGTTTTATGTCGGTTAACTCATATTCTAACCCATTCCATTGAAATCTTTTCTCTACTTCTATACAGCAGCCAAGATTAAAGTAAGTAACTATACCGGGTCAGAAAAGGGGTCAGGTACCTTTTTTAGTCAGAAAAGGGGTCAAGAGCCTTTTTTATTCCTTTCAAATATTATTTTAAAAAGATTCCTGACTTTTTTTCTAATACATCCGCCTAAATAAAAAAGGTGGCTGACCCCATTTTTACAGAAAAGGTGGCTGACCCCATTTTTACTTATTGTATCAAAAAATCGCTATTTTAAAAATTCTTTTCAGGCTTGTGCTTACCCCGGGTAAGCACAAACTTTAATATATTAATATATTAAAAAGTATTGAGGGGACTCCTATGTAAGGGAGCCCCCTGCATCGGCGTGCTCGGTTAATTCTACTCCGGGGTATTGTGCGCTGTCTACGATACGACAGAATACGAGAGAGTAAACATCACCGAGCGGAAAGACGTGAGCATGATACACACTCCTTTTCTGCTCTCTTTGTCTATGTCTGGCAAAGCCAGACTCCGATTACCGATTTATTTATATTACAACAAAGTAAAAAAGATGTAAATACATCTTTTAAAAAATTATCTTAGGTAAATTTTGGGCTCCAGAGGATAAAGGAGTTTTGTTCCTTCGCTGGTGGTTTTTGTTGGAAAAAGTCAGAACTCATTTTGAACAAAATCCCGACTGATTGCCGCGCTTCGCGCGGCAGAACCAAAACTGAACGCTCGGGCGGGCAAAAAGGAAGGGGGTTGGGGGTAAATTTCATTTTTCAAAAAATATAAGGAATTATCATCTTCACTTTTTTCTTGTATTCTGGGTATTCTTTTGAAAATTCATTTACTAAGATTTTCTCTTCTTGTTTTGCTTTTATTATCAATCCAAACATCAAAAATATACACCAAATGAAACCAAATATTTGCCCGAATACTAGTGCAGTCCCAAACAGTGCTGAAAGGAAGCCGGTATATTGTGGATGCCTCACTAAACCATAAGGTCCAGACGTTATCAATGAATGTTTATTTTGGATCATTACTTTTCCGCTCCAATTTCTTCCCAAAACATTTCTTGACCAGATTGCAAAAAGAATACCAAAACCACAGAAAATAACGCCTATAACATTCGTCCAATCATTAGTTGTGTACAATTCTTTTGCAAACCATCCGCTAATTAATAAGGGCAAATAAATGATAAGTGCTGAAAGAATAAGTTTTGACATTGAAGAAATTTCAAAACTAAATTTTGTCTGGCTGTTTGTATTGGCTTTCATTATCCAATAAATTGACATTAGTCCCCAAAACGCCAGCGTTAAATAGATAAATATCATGTTTGTCATAAATTAATCACCTTCTTGATTATAGAAAACTTCCCCCTAAAATTTTAAAAATAATTTTCCTAAATTTAGAAAACAATCATTCCTATAATTTAGAGATAAAATTTAAAAAAGAAAAAGGGAAGAAAGAAAAAAATC
>CAZAJW010000254.1:0-6620 GCA_964485485.1 uncultured Atribacterota bacterium
AATCGTTACTGATGAAACAAGAAAAGAAATGAAAAAAATACTGAAAGAAATACAAAATGGTACTTTTGCTAAAGACTGGTTGCTGGAAAACCAGGTTGGGAGACCTTTCTTCAATGCCATGCGTGATAAAGAATCCAACCTGCTCATTGAAAAAGTTGGTGAGAAAATAAGGGCTATGATCCCCTGGATTGCAGAAGAATAATATTTATTTAAAAATCTGCCTCTAATATTTTTGTGATATAGGGGCAGATTTTAATTTCTATTTAGAGAGTGCATTCTCAATGGATTTTAATATTGCTTTTGTATGAACAGTCGCCCCTGATACAGTATCAATTTGCAATGATTGTTCCTCTTCTACTTTTTTGAAAACCTCTTCTCCTATCCCCTTCAAGCCAGACATCTCTGAAGCCTGTAGCATCTTAATATCAGTTATTTTATGATCTTGTACTGTTACTTCCAATTTATTTTTCCAACGACCACCGGTAAACTTTCCCTGATAAGTTCCATTTTCAATTCTCGTTAAATCCACATCGTTAATTGCCATTTTACGGTATTTACTTAAACCCTGGTTAAAATAAATAAATATCACGCCACCTATAACCAATATTACAACCACAATATATAAGAAAATCCTTAACATCTTATTTTTTATCCTCCTAAACATTTTTTTAATCTCCATGTCATATTTTTTAAAATTAAAGCTGAAAAAGCAGAAAATCTTTCTCAATTAAATGGAACTTATTAACTAAGCTATGGGAAAGATGTATCTTATCATCGGTTATCATTATTGCTTCAACATCAGTAAAATGATTAATAAGTTCCAGGCCTTTTTTTAATCCAAGGATAAATACTGTTGTTGCTAGTACATCTGCCAGCATAGAATCAGGATGAACTATAGTAACACTTCTCAATTCACCTCTAGCAGGATATCCATTATAAGGATTCAAGATATGGTGATATCTTTTATTGTTTTTCAAAAAAAAACGCTCATAATCGCCAGAGGTAACAACAGATTTATCTGACGATAAAACTACTCCCAAACATTTACCTCTCTCGCGATTCGGGTTTTGTATTCCTACTCTCCAGAGTGAGTCATCATAACGAGAACCTAACAAATGGACATTCCCGCCTATATTGATTATTCCAGAATCAATTCCCATTTCTCTATATAACCTGATAATTTTATTGGTAACATAGCCCTTCGCTATGCCACCCAAATCAATTTTCTGCCCTGCTCTTTCCAATTTCACCTTTTTATTTTCTTCATCCAATAATATTCCTTCATAATTTACCAGCTTAACAGCACTTTCAATCTGCTCCCTAGGAGGAACTTTGCCTAACTTTCCGTAAGATTGCCAAATAGCAGTAAGTGGTGCAACGGTAATATCAAAAAAACCTTTTGTTAAACGAGCATATCTTTTAGATTCTTCAATTATGTAAAATAATTCCGGACTCACCGAAATCCATGCTTTGCCAGCCTTATTATTAATCTGGCTTATTTGGCTGGAAGGTTTATAGAAACTCATTATCTGTTCAATTTTTTCAATGAAGTTGAGTGCCTTTTTAATTATCCTTCTGCCTTGAGTTTCTGAAACATTTAACTTTATAGTAATTAGAGTTCCCATGGCTTGATGTAAGTGTATATATTCTGGATTTTTAGTTGTTTTTTGGAAAATATTTAGTTGACTTTGAGATTTGCTTATAATATTATTTATCATATTTATTTTTATTATTTCTGTACATATAATATTTTTTGATTAATTATATCATATACTTTTTTGATGGAAAATGAGAATATTCACATAGCTATTAATTAATCTATAGTAAATATCGCGCTCGTATAGCGGGTGGCTTTAAGAACTTCCAAAAGAGGTTTAAGTTTTTAGCTCTTTTTCTTCCAATTTTTTATTTAAGCTTTAGCCATAATCTTCCTTAAATAATAGTACTTCCAACCTTGGACTTCAGGTGAAAAATTGTCATCTAGCTTATTTTAATCTTTTTATGGTTAAATAAAACCCTCCTATGTTTTGTGTTAAATGTTAATATTTCTTTGACATTAACAAGATTTAAACTATAATAAAACTAGACTACGATAAGATGTTAAAGGCTATCTGTCTGTATAGACAGAGCGCAAAGTCATGGGTCTAGTATTTGTTGAATTCATGATTATTTGATAATATTAAATGATTGCCAGACTGCCAAAAATATCGTTGTCATTAGCTGTAGATACCTTCGAGCTAATTCTTTGAGACTTTCAGTTTTGCAATCTATTCCATTAATATATTTGAATTATAGTAAATGATTTTCTGTCTATAAATTAAAGAACAATGACTAAAATTTAAGGTAATGGTAATGGTAGAAAGAAACATTGATTTTGAAAGTACAATAAATAAAAAACAAAGTAAAAATTTAAACAAGGTCCTATATAATATTTCGAAGGCAGCAAATTCTGACATCTCTTTACAGAAGCTTTACGATATTATTTATCAAGAGATAAATACAGTTATTGATGCAACTAATTTCCATATAGCTTTATTAAACAAGAAAAAAGGTTTTTTTGCCTATTTTATCGACGAAAAAGATGAATTAGATAAGGGTGTCAACCAATTTGACGTTTCTGGCACTCTGGCAAATTATAATATTAAATATGGAAAATCCTTATTAGTTAATTATAAAGACATAGTTGAACTAGCTAATAGAGGTTTGGTAAATATTAAAAAACTAGGTACTCTTACCAGGGAAACTCGCTGGCTTGGAGTTCCTCTGAAAATTGGCAACAATACAATTGGTTCCATGGCAGTGGTACACTATTATAATCCAAATATTTATTCCGAAAAAGACATTCACTTAATGGAATTTGTTTCAGAACAAATAGCTACTGTTATTGAAAGAAAAAAAATTGAAGAATCTTTAAGACAGAGCCGCCTTGTATTTTCTCATTTATTCCAGTATAACCCAGAAGCTTTGGTATATGTAGACCCCAAGGGAACCATCTTAGACGTAAACTTACGCTTTACAGAAGTTTTTGGCTTTACCAAAGAGGAAGTTTTAGGGAAGAATATTGACAAAGGGTTTATTCAACCTGATAATATCAACGGATATGGAAAAGAGATGACCATGAAAGCCGCCAAAGACCCCGTTAAATTTGAATCTGTTCGAAAAAAGAAAGATGGTACTCAATTTCCAGTGTTAATATCTGCATCTCCTTTACAGATTGATAAAAATACAAAAAGAATAGTATGCCTTTATCAGGATATCAGTGAACAAAAAAAGATTGAGGAAAATATACGTAACAATGAAGAAAAATTCGCCAGCCTTTTTAGAAGTAACCCCCTGGCAGCTATCTACCATGACAAAAAAGGATATATTCTGGATATTAATACAAGATTTACAGAATTATTCGGTTTTACCCTGAACGAAGTTCAGGGTAAATATATTGATGAAATTAATTTTTATCCTCCCAAAAAAATAGATGAAGGGAAAATTCTAACTAAAGAAGCTCAGTATTCTAGTTTAAAAAAATATGAAACTGTCCGCAAAAGAAAAGATGGAACAGAAGTACCTGTTCATATTTCAACCTCTCAGGTTAAGATTAATGATGAAGTTCAAGGGGTTATTGCGCTCTATCAGGACATCACCGAACAAAAGCAAAACGAAAGATTGAATCAGGTACTCTACCATATTTCCAGAGCCGCAAATTCCCAGGTTGGCCTTTCAGAATTATATGCAATTATCCATAATGAACTAAACAAGGTAATTGATGCAAAAAATTTCTATATTGCCATACTAAACGAGGAACAAGATCAGTTGGATTTTGTCTATTATTCAGATGAGAAAGAAACTAATTTTTCCTCAGAAAAATTAACTTACCGTAACACTCTGACCGGCTTTTTGATTGAACAAGGACAATCACTATTGCTATACTATCATAACATTTGTGATCTGGTTAATGAAGGTAAAGTAAAAAAACCGGGAGAAATGACCGAACAAATGTGTTGGTTAAGCGTTCCTTTAAAAATTGAAGAAAAAGTAATTGGAGCAATGACAGTCCAAAATTATTATGACCCGGTAAGTTACTCAGAAAAGGACATAAAATTAATGGAAATTGTGGCTGATCAGGTTGCTACTGCTATTGTTCGTAAACAAAGTGAGGAAAGAATTACCTATATCAGTTTTCATGATTCCCTTACTGGATTATACAATCGAGCATACTTTGAGGAAGAGTTAAAAAGGATGAATACCCCCCGCTATTACCCCCTTAATGTTATTATGATTGACGTAAACGGACTAAAGGCTGTAAATGATGCTTTCGGACATCAACAGGGAGATCAATTGCTAAAAAATTTAGCCCAATTACTGCAAACGACTTCCAGAAAAGGCGATATCTTAGCACGTTTAGGTGGTGATGAATTTGCTATTATTCTTCCAAATACCTCACTCTCTGATACAGAAACGTTTTGTCAACGTCTTAGCACTGCCTGCCTGCAAAATTCCTTTAAGCCGGCTTACCTAAATCCCAATATTTCCATGGGATATGCCTCTCAAGACGGTTCATTATCGAGTTCGGAAGAGCTACTTCGGGAAGCAGATGAAAAAATGTACCAGAATAAAATATTTAATACCAAAAGTAGGGAAAAACACCTCTTAAATGCATTCCTGGCAATTCTATCTGAAAGGGATCCACATACCGAAAATCATGCTCATCGTATGGCTGCAATTGCAGTTATAATGGGCAAAAAAATACATCTGAATAATTATGATTTAAACCGACTTCGATTGTTAGCCTTGCTACACGATATCGGTAAAATTGGCATTCCGGAAAAAATTCTGTTCAAACCAGATTCACTTACCCCTGGTGAGTGGGGAAAAATGAAAGATCATTCCCAAATAGGTTATCGAATTGCTAAAAACATTCCTGATTTTTCCTCAATTTGTAAAGAAATCCTATATCATCATGAAAAATGGGATGGTTCTGGATATCCGGTTGGCTTACAAGGTGAAGAAATTCCTTTACTCTCCAGAATTATATCAATTATTGATGCCTATGATACTATGCAATCTAAGAGACCTTACAAAAAAGCAATGATTAATGAAGAGGCCTTGGGGGAAATCAAAAGAAATTCAGGTAGTCAATTCGATCCTAACCTGGTACCTATTTTTTTAAGTATTGTTACAGAGAATAATTACTAATCCAATAATTTGTTTGTGTAATAGAAATAGGCCATAAAAAATCTATAAAAATAAATTACCCGGCTAAAAAGCCGGGTAATTTATTTAGGAGGTTTAAAAATGAAAAAGTTATTTGTTGGTTAATTAGTTTGGTAACTTTTTAATTTGATAAAAATTTTAACATGTATTTTTGATATGTCAAGGGGTAAATAAAAAAAATATAGAATTGTTATTCTCTGATTAATGAAGTAATATAATTATATTTTCTTAAACATTATTTTTAACTGAGGACTTTTGTTCACTATCTGCCTCGACCGAACCAACTATAAGACCTACAACTTCTTCATGAGTCGTCTTTTTGGTAATCCGTTCTGCAACTTTCTTACCTCTCCTCATTACTATTAAACGTGATGCCACTGAAAAGACATCTCTCATCTGATGGCTAATGACTATTACCGAAACTCCCTGGGAACTTAGAGTTTTTACAAGATTCAATACCTTTTCCTGCTCCACAACTCCCAGGGCTGCAGTTGGTTCATCCATAATTAATAACTTGGCATCCCAATAAATAGATCGCGAAATGGCAACTGCCTGCCTTTGGCCACCAGACAGATTTATGATTTTATTTCTTAAAGAAGGTATTTGAATATCCAGTCGATTTAATACTTTTTTGGATTCGTTTAACATATAATCATGATCCAAGACATTAATAAATCCCAAATATTTCTTCAACTTTTCCCGGCCTAAAAATATATTTGAGTACACGTTCAGATTTTCGGCAAGGGCTAGATCTTGGTATATAGTTTCAATGCCTATTCGGAGAGCTTCCATGGGATTGTTGATTTTAATCATCTGATTATTAAAATATATTTTACCTGCATCAGCATGATAAACGCCTGAAATTACTTTAATTAAAGTAGATTTACCCGCTCCATTGTCACCCAAAATGCCGACCACTTCTCCTGGGAATACCTTCATATTTACATTATCAACAGCGACCAATCCACCAAATCGCTTAGTTATATTTTTAACTTCCAACAATGGTTCTTCCATTATAGCCTCCTCACTCAATCAACTTCTTTTTCTTTATAAATATACTCGGGGGAGATTTGATCAATAAGAACAGCAAAAATCAAGATGCAACCAACTAAAATATGTAAATTGTAAGTCGGCACACTTAAATTAACAAGCCCAACTTCCAAGACTCCAATAATCAAAGCTCCTATTACTGTACCCATTACTGTCCCTTTACCACCATATAAACTTGCTCCTCCAATAACCACTGCAACTACTGCATCTAAAAGTCGAGCACTTCCTGCGGGAGCCCGTCCAGTAATAAATCTTAAAACATACATAATTCCGGCCAGGGAAGCAAAAAAAGATGAAATCATATATATTTTTATTAAATGCACCTTTACATTTACCCCAGATCTTTCTGCAGCATTTATATT
>CAZAJW010000255.1:0-2762 GCA_964485485.1 uncultured Atribacterota bacterium
GAATCCAGGGTCAGAGAATACTATAATGTCTGGGTCAGTTCAGGTTATTATCAATCATATACGGCTTATAGGACTGTAGACACTTCACATTGGGAGACCAGGACCCGCCGGGTCTGGGTGGATACTTCTTATGTAGTCAGTTCCGGCTATTGGAGGAATTATACAGAAAAAGAATGGGTGGATACCAGTCATTATGAGAACCAGGCAGTTTGGGTAGAAGATGGTTTTTACTCCTCGCCCCTGCACGGCGAGGTCATTATTGAGAAAGATCCTAAATATGTCTTTACCAGATGGCATATCAACGGTTCAGGAGAACAATGTTCCATGGACCTGAAGATCAGCTGGACCATAGATAATACACAATTACTTCCCGGTGAGGAAGAAAAAGAAATTGTCAGGATAGTCATCTATGAAGATCTGATAAGGTATAACGATAAAGGAACAGAAAGGGTTGATATAATCAACAGGTCGATGCAGCCTTCCAAACAGGGAAGTATAGAGTCTAAGACATATTTTGATTATTCGGGAACCGGGGACAGTATTGTACATATATTCTTATATGCTCAGAATGGTGAATGCGCCCATATATACTTTTATAATCCTGTAAACGGCTACAGGTCTATTAATCTTGGATCAGGCGGAAGCGACAAAGATGCAAATACATGGTTAGGCGGGAATAATTTTGGCAGGATCGAGTTCTAGATTGAAAAAGGAATGCGGATCTGTTTTTGTCTTTATTATAATACTGGTCCCGATATTTCTGATGATGACCGGGATGATTGTTGACATTGGAAGGGCTTTTATTATAAAGGAAGAGCTAAACAAAGCATGTATGATCGCAGCTGAAGAAGCTGCAAAATGTATCGATATTGATTCTGCGGAAGAATATGGAAATAATACCCTTTCCAATAACTATAACGAAATAATCAATGTTTTTTTCTATCATAATTTTCCTGAAAGAGATAATTGCCAGATAAATTACCTGGATCATTCAGTATCTGGAGGTACAGATAATCCCAGATATATAGAGGTCAGCTGTGAAGCAGAAGTACAGTGTTACTTCTTAAAGCTGGTTTCGATAGATAGCATAAAAGTACATTCCATGGCCAATGGAAGATTGAGAAGGATAAAATAATAAAGTCATATATTCTTATTTTAATGAATTGATAGCAAAACGACAGGCTATGGAAGATAAAAGCTATGATGGTTTTTATGATAACATAATAGAGATTGATGAAACTTGTGTTTGTTAAAAGCCAAATAAAAGGGATGATGATGGCAAAGGCAGAGACAAGCCTCCAATATAGTCACAGAAATATAAATGAGAATTTTGATTTGTTTCTACACAATGGTATTTCGTAGGAGTATAGATAATTCAATCGTTTTGAAATATAATATCATAGTGTATATTTTAAAATGAATATTATTGGAGTTGGGCATGAATAATAAGAAAAAAGAAGAAAAAGTAATAAAAATTGTTTTTCCAGACTTAGAAGAAATGCCTGAAGATATCTATGCTAATAATATTAGGGTTTTGCATGGATTGGAAGACATAGTTATTTATTTTGCTAAGCTTGATCCGCCCCCACTCTTAAAAGAAGAAGATTTAGAAAAAGATTCAGTTAATGCAAAAGTTGTTGCTAGAATTAGGTTAAGTCCTACAATTATTCCGGGATTTATAAAAGCATTGGAAATGCAACTAGACGCTTTTAATAAAAGAAAGGAAGGGCAAAATGTGGAAACTACAATATGATGGTACAATAACTGGTGGCTATCCCAACCCTCGCCCAGAAGTTATGGGTGTGCTAAATGGCTCTGCTACCGCAGATTATTTGCCCGATACTATTATGAAAACTCTGGAACCGAGCATAATCGGTAACTTTTTTATTGATAATTTATCTGTTGAAATTGTAAGGGAAGCAAATTATTATATATGCTCTGATTCGTATAGCTGTATTTATGGGACTGGAGAATCAATTTCGGAAGCAATTAGTAGTTACAAATATATTTTAATTGATTTCTATAAATTTCTAAAAAACAAAAATTCACAACAATTAGATGAAGTCTATTTACGAGATTTGGAATATTTGGAAAAAGTTGTTGCCCCTATGTAATTTTGGTTACGATACCCCAAGACAAGACAAGAGCATTTCTCAATAAAATTTGTTCGCGAGTAGAGCAAGGTAGCAATCATGAAAAATTTTATATTGAAATTGACAATATGGAATTAATGGTACCGTTAATTAGAAATTCAAATGATATAAGAGATAAATTAGCAGGGAAAATGGCTGACCAGTTAAGGATATCAATTGACGATTTGGTAAATTTGGTCAAAAGAAAAGGTAAATTCAAAAATTACCAGGAGGCTTATTTAAGATTTAAAAGTAATCTGCAAAAATAGTTTTTTTATAAAAATTATTGATGATATAACTGTGAATTATAATTAAAATTGATTTCAATAATCAAAACACTAATTTTTACTCAAATATTTAGTGCGGGATTGATGCTGCAAGGGATGACTCAATAAGATCATATTGACAAATATATAAAAAGAAAGGTAAAGGGAAAAGAGGGATTCATTATACTATAAGAAAGCCAAAGATGAGCCAAGAGATAGAATCTCAAAACTAATTCATGCAAGATGGATTCATTTAAATTTTTAAAGATCACAAATAATATATTAATAGATATTTTTTCTGGCAATGATAAAAAAGTTTAAGAATAGTTTAATAAACCAAATAAAGCCCTTAACCATGTAACAC
>CAZAJW010000256.1:0-7453 GCA_964485485.1 uncultured Atribacterota bacterium
GGCAGTAGAGGATTGGGAGGATTAAAGAAATTTTTCCTGGGAAGTGTAAGTAATGCTGTAGTACAGGAGGCAGAAAACTGTAGTGTGCTAGTTGTAAAATAGGCTGATTATTTATTATTTAGTAAAAATTTTGTAATCCTGGCTACTATGGCCAAGCATATTATCTAATGTGCAAAAGAATAGTAAAATATTTCTTTTTGCCGGATAATTAGTTATAAGGCAGTAAAAGGAGCTGTATCGGTTTTCCTTAAAAATCAAAATAATTTTCCCATTGTTCTAAAATCTCCGGAAACATTTCCTGGTATCTATATCGGATTTCCATCATATCTATACCCTTATAATCCTTCAGTAATGGAGAAACTTTGTTATAGGGAATTCTACCCATCCCGGGAGGCATATGCAAATCCCCAATGCCGTAAGGTAATAAAAATCGGTAATTACTCTCCTGGTCTTTCTCACCGCTGAATATTCCAAAATTATCATGGATATGAATATGTTTTAAATAAGGTAATGCCATTTTAACAAAATCTAAAAATTTCTCTTCATCACCATTTAAGCTTATAAAAGCATGACCAAAATCACAGCATATGCCAACATTCGGATGATTAATTCTATTAATGATTTCAATTAGTTCATCAGGAGGTTTTTTATCATAATTATTTTCTACACATATTTGTATAGAATTACTCTTGGCAATCTCGGCAAATTCTGATAAATACTCAATTTCTTTATTTGTTAAATAACTATATTTTTTGGGTTCAATCTTGTTATAATTATCCTCATTTTCTCTTCCCAAATGATATACTATTAAACGGGAATGCATTTTGATTGAGGCTTCAAGGCAAGCAGTAAACACTTTCTTTTGTTTTTCAATGTTTTCCTGCTCTCTTAGATTCAGGTTATCAGGACAATGTATTGAAATAATAAAATTATAATTTTTCAAAATATTTAGAGCTTTCTTAATAATATTATCATTAACCTTTCCATTAATAATGCCGTCAATTCCGTGGATTCCAATCTCAATATTCTTAATCCCAATACTGTCATAGAAAGTAATCTCTTTTTCAAATTCCTGTAAATTACCGTCAATAAGAGTAGATTGAGTTGCCATGCCTATTTTTCTTTTGCTCATAATATTAAATATACCTTTCGTTTCGTATTAGTCTCAATTAGCTTTCTCTTTTATCTTTACCAAAAGTTATAAGCGATAAAATACTTTACATTTTGCCCAGGGATGCTGCTAGATAATCGGATTTTAGAAAACGTTCTACAATAAACAACATAACAATGTTTGGAGTCATCATAAGTAATGCCACCACTGATGCATTTGTTCTTATGAAATTGTATCCCATGAAAGAATAAAGAATAGTTGGTATAGTCTCGAAAGTAGGGGTACCGATAACAAAAGTGAGGTTAAATTCTTCAATGCTGACAGTAAAGGCAAATATCATACCTGCCAGTAATCCGGGTCGAATCATAGGTAGAAAAATATCTCTAATTTTAACATAGGTGTTTGCTCCTAAATTTTCTGCAGCATCTATTACATCCTGAGGTATTGCCTGAAAACTGGTGGTCATTACCCTTATCATATATGGTATACTCATAAGTGTATGAGCAAGCACAAGACCAAAAAAAGTCTGGCTCAATCCAAATGTATTAAAAATTCTGCTTAAAAAAAGCGCTACCACCATACCGGGCATAATAATAGGAAGCAATACCGCCAACATAAAAAACTTCTTCCCGGGTATTTTCTTTCTGCCTAATACATAGGAAGTTGGTAATGATAAGATCAATGACAGAAGTACTGACAGTGGAGCAAGGCTATAACTGGTACGTAATGCTCTGCCAATATTGGTATAATCAAAGACATATTTCCATTGCGCAAGAGAAAAGCTCGGTGGAAAAAGATCAGGAAAAGACCAGGGATTTTTCGGATCAACTAATGACCACATTACCGCCATGAGGATTGGAATGCCAACCCACAAAATCAAAACTATCATAAAAAAGACTGTTAGGAGCAAGTAAAAATTTCTTAGTCTACGTGCCTGAATAAGATGTGGTGCTATTTTTACCGCATTATTTTTTGGAATCATAGTACCCCTCTCATTTTATTAATTCCGCTAAACGTGAATACGCCCAGATAACAATAAAGGCGGTCACAATAATAATAACACCCAACACAGCTGCCTGATCCCATTGCTGATATATAGTGGCCATGATATGCATTCTTCCTGCCATGGATGAAGGATAGATTGGCCCTGCAACACTAACGATGGGAAAATCTCCAAAAGCCTTTATAAACATAAGAATCATAGAAACCAGTATACCAGGCATAGCCAGGGGCACATATATCCTGAATAATATCGACCAGTACCCTGCTCCTAAATTCTTTGCTGCATCGATGGTATCATCTCTAATCGATGCTAATGATGCCATTATAATCAGCAGCACAAATGGAAGGTTTTTCCAAATTTGGATAAACACCACTCCCCATCCAAATTTATCATTAAGCATACGTAACTGTTCATCAATTAGATTAAGTCGCATTAGTACCGTATTTACCATTCCATGGTAAGAAATAAGGTTTAGAATAAGAAAAGCTGCCACCAGGGCAGGTATAAACAGTGGTACTTTGATAATAGAACCAATGATACTCTTTCCTGTTCCGCCTTTTCTAAAGAACAATGCAATGGGGAAGGCAACTATTACAGTACCTATTGAGCTTAAGAAACCCATTTTGAGGGAAAAAAAAAGAGAATCCATTGATTCTCTAGCCTGTAATATTGCTTTCCAATTTTCTAAAGTGAAGGCTGACTTTCCGGTAATACTAAAAAGACCGAAACTTTGCACAAGAGTTATAAATATTGAAGAACCAACAAACAGCAGGATGAATCCCACTCCCGGGATAAGCATTAAAAATTGTAAAGGTAAATTATCTTTTTCCCTCAAATTTTACCTCCTTAAGATACTAAATGCATTTTCAGGAATACTGAACTCTATAATATCTCCAGCAGCGAGTTTTCTGGATTCATCAGTTTGGGCACGCATTTTATTACCATTAACATCCATAAAAATATCTGTAATATTTCCCATAAATACTGCCTGCAATATTTTTCCCTTAATTCTATTAGGCGCACCCAGGGTATAAATATCCATATCCTCTGGTCGCCAAATAATTTTAACTTTTTTATTATTTTCTTTGGATATCCTTGAATCCTCAGAGATAATTACTATTTTGCCAAAGGGTACTTCCACAGTATAACGATTTCCCTCTTGGGCAACTATGGTTCCTTCGAATATATTTGCCAGACCAATGAATCCGGCTACAAAGCTGGTTTCAGGATCCCGATAGATAGTATGGGGATCACCTACCTGTTCAATATGGCCTCTGTCCATAACAACAATCCTATCAGATATTGCCAGTGCTTCATCCTGGTCATGAGTCACATAAATAGTTGTTATTCCGAGCCGCTTTTGCATTTCTCTTATTTCAACCCGCACCTGGACACGCAATTTAGCATCCAGATTAGAAAGCGGCTCATCAAACAGAAGAATCTCAGGTTCTGTCACAATTGCCCTTGCCAGAGCAACCCGCTGCTGTTGTCCTCCGGAAAGCTCTCCTGGTTTCCGTTTTTTTAAATCTCCAATACCCAACATATCCATCACTTTTTCTACCTTTATCTTTTGTTCCTGTTGGGTAACTCTCTTCATTTTTAACCCAAAACTTATATTATCCCACACAGACATATGAGGGAATAAGGCATAAGACTGGAAACACATTGCTGTATTCCTCTTGTTTGGAGGAATATTGTTCATAATCTTGTTTCCAAAAAAAATCTCTCCTTCATCGGGATAGAGAAACCCTGCAATAGTTCTCAGGGTTGTTGTCTTTCCACAACCAGAGGGACCAAGCAAAGTAACAAATTCACCCTCAGCCACCTCTAAGCTAATTTTATCTACAGCTAAAACTTCATCAAATCTCTTAGTTAAATTAACAATTCTTAGTTTTGCCACAGTATCACCTATTGTATAATTTAAAGTTTTTCGTACAATCTCGTTTCTAAGCACTTTACTATTTTCAATGATAAAACTAATTTATTTATAAAGTTTGTTCAAATCTTATGGTATTATTAAAAACACTTCTAAAAATAGATAAGATTAAAAGATAATCAAAAGCGCAGATATTGTGAGCCAGGAATCTATTATTCCTGACTCACAACCAATCAAACTATTTCATTAACACATTTTTGACAAACTCAGAAATCATATAATCTTTATATGGTGCAGGGAACCAGGCAATAGCATTATTTGCCCTGTCTTCTTCAGTCAATAATGTTCCTTCAATTTCAATATCAGTTCTGGCAGGGTAGGCGCCCAGCATCTCAAATTTTTTCAGCTGTTGTTCTCTTGTAGTGATATGATAGATGAAAAGCGCTGCAGCGGCTTTGTTTGGTGAATTCTTCAGTACGCCCATGGTATCTCCACCACCTGCTGCTCCCATTTCGGGTATGTACATCTTCGCCCTGGTGAAAATATTGCCTTTGTTCATCATATCCTTAACATTGTCATCCCAGGCAAAGGTCATGGCAATTTCTCCGTCATTAAGCCTGGTAATAGAGTCATTATTTGACACTGTAAAGGTCAGTTTATCCTTACGGGCATTCACCCACTCCCATGCCAAATTCCAGTTTTCTACCTTTTCCGGGACTACTTCGGTATCACCTTTATATTTGTCTAAGCCGCCAGTGGTTTCCTTAATTAATGTATGAACGAAAGATTGACCCGATCCGCCCTTTGAAGGATCATTAAAACCAAATTTTTTAGGGTTGGCATCTATCCATTCCTCAAGTTCTTCCCAGGTTTGCGGTTGGTTGGAAACACGGTCCGGATCATAAAGAATTCCCGTTTGGTTTCTATGAAAAGGAGTCAGATAACCTTTGGTTAGAACTCCTTCCTGAACTTCCCAGAGAGACGTAGCGAGCTTATCAGCATCGGGTATAACGTTCTTCATAGGTCCATAGAAGAGATCCAGATCCATTGTAGTCTTAACCCATTGTCCGCCAACAATCATTACATCTATAGTCCCAACATCACGATCTTTTTCGGAGATTGCTTTATTGAAATTAGCAGTTTGGTCCCCGACAATCAAATTGACTTTTATATCATATTGATCCTCAAAATCCTGTGCAGCTTCTTTAAAGTAATCTGGGAAATACCAGGAATAGAAAGTCACTTGCCCCTCTTCTTTGGCCGCATCAACAATTTCATCCCAGCTTGCTGTCTGCAGATCAATTTCCTGTGCAGCTGTTGTGATAATTATTCCTGAAAATAATACAATGAAGCACAAAGATACAATAAAAAAAGTGAAATGCTTTGTAAAATAATTCTTCATTCTCTCCTCCAAAAAATATTTTTAAATTTTAAGAAACAACCCAAGAAACCAACCTAAGAAAAGTTTAATCCTGCATATCACCCCCTTATGTTAGTTTACAAAGAACGCTTACTTAAATTTGACATGATTGCTAAGTGATCTTTTATTATGAGATTAACTGCTTTTAGAATTTTAACGATTTATCTATATTGCTTTTAAGAGCTAAGAATATTACATTCGTATTTGTATTTAATAAATTTGTACTCAATAATAAAAATCTCAAAATATTAGCAATAAAAAAATGAATTTTGGATAAAGAACACGATTATAAAAATTTCATAACAATGCATTTGCTTGTAATAATTATATTTTACGATAAGAAATTCCTTATTGTCAAAAATTTTATAATAATTTTTTATGGTATGATAAGCTTTACTGTTTTTAAGATAATTTAACTTTCTTCAATAAATCATATGATTATACAAAATAGATATTGTTCTGTTTGTAGTATATTATCAAAATATTTATTATTTAATTTTTATTTATATTTTTTAACATAGTATTTCTATTACAATTTATACTTTTTATCACTATATGTCCTATCTTGGGTGTATTTATCTCAGTATTAATTGTAGTTGAAATGTGTATATCCAGATCGCATGCCTTTTTCAGCCTATCGATAAATTTGACTTGCTCACTTCGGGGGTTATAAATCTTTTTCCCGCGTACTGTACTATTTATAAGAACCTCGACACCTAATGGGTCATGAATTTTTCTACATATTTCTTTATCTAAATTTTTTCGATCAACCTCAATGTCATATATACCAGTTCTTCCGCAAATTGGGCAGGATTCTACGAAAGGGTGATTTTTATTCTCTGTAGTTACCTCATAATGTACACTTAAGGCTAATCGGTAAAACAGCATGTTATTATTATTTATAACCAAATTTACCTTTTCGGATTTGTTTATAGCCAAATTTCTATAATAATATCTGACATGTATTTGATGATCATGGCTGTAGGAAGGATTCTTCAAATCTGTATATGGTTGTAAGTTCTTACATCTTCCTTCAAAATCACTCCCCTCATTACCACCAAACAGAATATGACGTAAGCGGTAATTTTCACTAAAATCATTCTTTATATTGCAATATTTCATCAAATTAAATATGACTAAATAAATAACCTCAGAATATCCGTCTACAATATTTGAATTTACATAAAACCAGATATTGGGATATCTCGGCATCTCTTTGGATATAATATCTTTTTTGGGTAATTTAAAATCCAATCCTTTTAATACTCTTCTTTCCAATTAATTATAAAATATCACTATTACCTTATCGGTTTATCGCTCCAGTTGTGTACTATCTGACTTTTCTATTTCACTTATTGCTATCTCCGGATAATCAGCAATTATGGCATCAACACCTTTTTCTATCATCATAGCAATGACTTTCTCGATATTAAAAGTATACACACTTATCTAATCCCATGTTCATCGCTTTGTTTTATAATATCTCTCAAGGTTTACCTTTCATTCTCTTGTTTTTATTAGTTATTCAGTAGCCTAAAGGCGAGTGCATCCTGTTTCTATTATACACATTTAAAATAAAATAGAGAATCCTTTAATAGTCCTCCGTCAAAGATAAACAAATTTCTCTTCTTTTTATTCATTTCAATTTTCTCTCCTATAAAAATGTACTGAAAAATCGTATTTTAGCACTGAACCTCAGATGATTCGATTTCTCCCTTTATTCTAAATCTTATGAAATAAAAAAGGAAAGTAAAAAATTGTTAATCTTATTGTAGTATACTGTATAGCAGATATTGTTAAATAAGTATCGGGTACCGGGTATATGGTTTCCGAATGCAATTATAACTACAGATAGTTTGACAGCTTAAAAAATTCACAATATATTAATCTTCCAATATGTCTATCTATAATCAAAAAAGAAATAAAAGTACAAAATGAAAAAAATTAAAGGTGATTTCGGTTAATGCTCATAATTTTCTTTAACCGGATATATAATACTGATGTTATATATAGAAATAATTTTTTATGTTATAGTAAATTTAT
>CAZAJW010000257.1:0-16859 GCA_964485485.1 uncultured Atribacterota bacterium
ACCAATTAACTAAAGGAACTAATTAACTAGTTAAGCAGTCGACCGGTCAAATTCGTATCGAGTATCGAGTATCGTGTATCGGGTTCAAAATGCAAAAAAAACAAAATCAATTGAAGAAATATAAGAAAAGAAACAAATACAATTTACAGTGTATTTAACCATGAAAAACCAACTTCTAAGAAGGTGGCAATGGTTTATTTCTAATTAACCAATGAATAGAATACCAATTGATAATGATAAAAGAGGTTAGTATTAGAATGAAATTATTAGCAAAAACAGGAATCGTAGTGGTTGCTTTACTAATAGAGTTTGTTTTAGCTAATATATTAGGGCTAAATACTATTAAACCTGATTTGATGCTGATTGTGGTTATCTGTATGTCATTTATTTCAGGGACAGAAGAGGGCACAATAGTTGGTTTTGCAGGTGGATTATTAAAAGATGTCTTTTCTGTTCATTTTTTAGGCATTAATGCGTTAGTCAAGAGTTTAATTGGCTATATTGCTGGAGTAATAAGGGAAAGAATATTCTCTCAGCATATTATGTGGGTAGTTGCCATATCTACTTTCATTTTTACATTTATAAATAATATAATAATATTTTTTCTTCTAAATGCACTTCATACTAATTATGATTTTGCAATTACAATAAGAAATTTTGTCTTGAGTCAGGCTATAATTAATAGTATAATTTCACCTTTTCTATTTATAGGAATTAAAAAAATATTTATTTATATTAGTCGCTGGAGTTAATGAGATATGTTTAATCAAAAAAGCTCCAAAATAACCACAGATTTAATCAAAAAGAGATTGAATGATTTATTTATTTTCATCATTATCTTTTTTGTAATATTGTTAGTGAACCTCTGGTATTTACAGGTTATTAAAGGTCAAGATTATGAACAGAGAGCGATTAATAATTGTATCCGTTCTTTAGTTGAAGAAGCCCCCAGGGGAGAAATATATGACCGAAATGGAAAATTATTGATAACCAATCGTCCGGCTGTAAATTTTTCAGTTATTCCGGCAGAAATAGAGGACTATCATTCATTATCATATGAATTAAGTTCAATTATACCTTTGGAAGAATCATATATAATAGAGAAATTTGAGCAACTAAAGGAACGTCCATTCCAGGCCCAGACCATAAAGAGGGATATTGAAAAGGAACAAATTGTTGCTATTGAAGAGCAAAAGTATAAATTTAAAGGGACTCTTCTAACAGTTCAGCCGGAGAGGAAATATCTTTACCAGGAGTTAGCTGCCCATGTATTGGGTTATGTTAACGAAATAAGCGAAGAAGAACTAAAGACTTCTGGATATTCCCATATGTTAGGTGGAGATATTGTAGGGAAAAGTGGTATTGAAAAATATTATGATAACTACCTGAGGGGAGAAAAAGGTAACAAAGAAGTAGAGGTGGATGCTCTGGGAAGAGAAGTATTAACATTAAACTCACGTGAGCCAGTTGCAGGAAATGATATTCACTTAACTATTGATAGTGATTTACAACAATATATTCAAAATATAATGCTTGAAAAAAAAGGTGCAGTTATAGCCAGTGACCCCAACACCGGAGAAATATTAGCTATGGTCAGTCAGCCAAGTTTTGATCCAAATTTGTTTACTAAGCAGATAACAACTGAACAATGGGAGCTTATTGTCCAAAGCAAAGAAAATATATTATGTAATCGATCAATTCAGGGTATTTACCCTCCCGGTTCAGTTTTTAAAATAATCACAGCAATTGCTGCCTTAGAAGAGGGTATCGTTGATTTAAATGACAGGGTGTATTGCCCCGGCTATTATAAACTGGGGGATTTAACCTTTAAATGTTGGAAGGAAACAGGTCATGGTAACCAGACTTTCCTTGAAGCTATTAGTAATTCTTGCAATGTATTTTTTTATACAATGGGGCAAAAATTAGGCATTGATAAGCTTAATCATTATGCAATGATGTTCGGTTTGGGTGAGAAAACAGGTATTGATTTACCTGGAGAATTAAAAGGTTTGGTCCCATCTCAGGAATGGAAAAGAAATACATTTAACCAGGTATGGTATCCCGGAGATACAGTAAATTTATCTATTGGTCAGGGCTATCTGTTAACAACTCCATTTCAAATACATAATATGCTTTGCATTATAGCCAATGAAGGGGTTGTGTATAGGCCATTTAATGTTGAAAAAATTGTTTCACAATCAGGAGAACTGTTAAGGAAATATGAGTCGGAAATTATTAGAGAGGTAAACGTATCCCCTGAAACATTTAGAGTTGTTAAGGAAGGCATGAAAAAGGTTATCGAAGAGGGAACCGGCCGGAATGCCAGAATAGAAGAAGTTGCAGTGGCAGGAAAAACAGGTACTGCCCAGAATCCTCAGGGAGAAAATCATGCCTGGTTTGTAGGCTTTGCTCCTTTTCAAAATCCTGAAATTTGTGTGACTGTATTTATAGAGCATGGTGGCGATGGCAGTCAATCTGCTGCACCAATTGCTGGGAACATTATTCAGAGCTATCTTCGGAAACAATATGACCATATAGTTCAATCGGAAAAGTTATAGTAAATACCAGAAAGGGTATAAAATTTGATTACAAAAAAATCTGCATCTAATTTTAGGTTAGGACAGGCTCCAATATATCGTTCAATGCGTTTAATTAAGCATATTGATTATACTCTCCTGTTTGCAATTTTAGGTTTGTGCTCATTTGGCCTATTGGTAATATATAGTACAACACATGTAGAATTGATGGATATAGGCTCTTTGTATTATGTGAAAAGACAGCTAATTTTTATTATAGCCGGAATATTATTATGTTTTTTGGTGGCAATTATTGATTATCATGAAATTGAAAAAGTTGCTGTTCCATTTTATCTGTTAACTATTGTTTCATTAGGTTATGTAATTTTATTTGGAAGAAGGACCGGTGGTGCACGCCGTTGGATTGAGATTGCTGGCTTTGATTTCCAGCCTTCTGAATTTGCTAAGATTGCGCTAATTTGTTTTCTGGCCTATTTTCTTAGCAAACAGAAAGAAAAATTATCATATGCTTTATATTTTGGATTACCTTTTATACTTACCGGAATTCCAATGCTAATGATTTTTCGACAGCCGGATTTGGGAAGCTCTATGGTTTTTTTGGCTATACTATTATCCATGATTTTTGTAGCAGGATTTAAATGGAAACATATAATGATGATGTTTTTAATATCATTAGCATCTTTTCCTCTTTTATGGTCATTTTTAAAGGAATATCAAAAAAACAGACTGATTTTGTTTATTAATCCAAGCCTTGATCCATTGGGAGCAGGATATAATGTGATACAATCAAAAGTAGCAATTGGCTCTGGAGGATTATTTGGTCAGGGATTATTCAGCGGAATTCAAAGCCAATTAAAGTTTTTACCTGCACAACATACTGATTTTGTTTTTTCGGTAATAGGTGAAGAGATGGGATTTTTTGGTGCAGTAATATTATTACTATTATATATATTTGTACTATGGAAAGGAATAAAAGTTGCCCAGGAAGCCCCTGATTTCCTGGGAACATTTTTGGCTACCGGTGTTATTGCATTTTTATTTTTTCATATATTTATTAATATAGGTATGGCAATGGGCTTGATGCCAGCTACTGGTTTGCCACTATCATTTATAAGCTATGGTGGCACTTTTATGATAAGTAATTTTATAGGAATAGGAATTTTGTTTAGCGTTCATCTGAGAAGCATTTTTGTTTAGATAATAGAATATATAGATAATTATGATTATGAAATACGGGAAGGTTCATGTGCATAAAAAAACAAATAAAGAGATAGAAAAAATATTGTTCAGCGAAATATTAGAAAAGGTAGAAAAACCTGGCCGTTATATTGGGAAAGAATATAATGAAATTGTAAAGAAAAATGACAGTCAAAGGATTAAAATCGCCTTATCTTTTCCGGATTTATATGAGATAGGGATGAGCTATCTTGGTTTTAAGATACTTTATGACATAATAAACAAAAGAGAAGATGCTCTTGCCGAAAGAGTATTTTCGCCAGCTGGTGATATGGAAGAACTAATGCTAAAAAAAAGTATACCCTTATTTTCATTGGAGACTTATCGACCGCTTTCTGATTTTGATATTATTGGTTTTAGTCTCCAACATGAATTGTGTTATACTAACGTACTTAATATCATGAATTTGGGTAATATAGATATACATTCTAATAAAAGAAATGAAGACAACCCTCTGATTATTGCCGGTGGTCCATCGGCATTTAATCCTGAACCATTAGCAGATTTTGTTGATTTATTTGTCATAGGCGATGGCGAAGATATTATCAATGAGATTATTGATGTTTATAAATTATGGTTAAAAGAAGGAAAGGATAGGGGAAAAAGATCTCTACTGAAAAAATTAGACGGCTTAGTTGGAACATATGTACCTTCTTTTTATGATGTGAATTATTTTTCAGATGGAAGAATAAAATCTTTTCAAAAGAACGAGCAAGACGTAAAGACAAAAATAAAAAAACGAATTAAAGTTGACTTAGATAGCGCACCTTTCCCGATTTCTCCTATTGTTCCAAACATTGATATTATTCACGATAGAATTACCCTGGAAATATTTCGTGGTTGTACTAGAGGTTGTCGTTTTTGTCAGGCTGGAATGATTTATAGGCCTATTAGGGAACGTTCTGAAAAACAACTATTAAAATTAGCTGATAAGAGCTTAGAACATACTGGTTATGAAGAAATTTCGCTATCATCTTTAAGCTCTAGCGATTATAGCCAGATTGATAGTTTAATAGAAAAATTAGTAGATAGATACCAGGATAGAGGGGTCGGGGTATCGCTTCCATCCTTAAGGATTGACGGATTTTCTGTGCAGTTAGCCAGACAAACTCAACGGGTTAGAAAAACAGGATTAACCTTTGCTCCTGAGGTTGGAACCAATAGAATGAGTAATACGGTCAATAAAAATGTATCTGAAAACGATTTATATCAAACGATACAATATGCTTTTAAAGAAGGATGGAGAAGAATTAAACTATATTTTATGATAGGATTGCCTACCGAAACATGGGATGATATCGAGGGAATTATAAACATGGTAAAAAAAGTAGAAATGATTGGTAAAAAAATGGTAGGTAGGAAATTCTCTTTAAGCATAAGTGTAAATGCATTTGTACCTAAATCGCATACTCCTTTTCAGTGGGTAGGTCAAGAAAAAGAAGATATCTTAATAGAAAAATATAATTATATTGCCAAGAAGATTCGGAGCAAGAATATTTCTTATAGTTATCCTGATACAAAATTAAGTCTATTGGAAGCGATTTTTGCCCGGGGGGATAGAAAATTATGCAAAGTTTTGGAAGAGGCTTACAGAATGGGCTGCAAGTTTGATTCTTGGAGGGAATATTTTAATTTTAATAATTGGGAAAAAGCTTTTCAAAAATCTCAGATTGATATGTCTTTCTATGCTCACCGAGAAAGAGATAAAGAAGAAAATATGCCCTGGGATTTGATTGATTGCGGAATAAAGAAGGACTTCCTATGGCTTGAATGGCAAAAAGCTCTTCAAGGAGTTACTGTAGATGATTGCCGTACTTCCGGATGCCATAATTGTGGGTTACAAGAGGTCTGTAAAAAATTAATTGAAGAAAAAAATACTAAAAAGGAAGATGTTAAAGAATGTATAATAGATTGAAAAAAGTGAGTAAATAAATGTCTTGTATATATCGTGTTAAATATGAAAAAAATGGTCCACTAAAGTTTATTTCTCACCTGGATTTCAATTCATTATTTTGTAGGACATTACGAAGAGCTAAAATAGACGTAGAATTGACACAGGGTTTTAACCCTAGATTTAAAATATCTTTTGGACCGGCTTTGCCCCTTGGCATTGCTGGTTGGCAAGAGGTTTTGGATATTTATTTGCTAAAAGATTTAGATAATGAGCAAATAAAGGCAAAGATTAACAGTTTTGCCCCAGCTGGCTTAAAAATAAAAGAAGTAGAACCGATTTCTGAAAAGGAAAACGGTTTGAGTAAATCTTTAAAATGGGCAAATTATCTTATTCAGTTGGAATTTGATGGGAAAATGAAGCGTTTGAACGAAGATGAATATTATAGTTATCTGAAGAAAAATATTAATAATTTTTTAAATCAAAAGAATATCTTAGTAGAAAAAAATACCAAAAAAGGATTACGGGAAGTTGACTTAAGACCTTATATTGAGAAAATGGACATTCTATCTTGTCAGGATAAGACAATAATCATTCGACTGATTGTTGATATTCAATACAAAGGAAGTATTAATCCCACTTTAATTATTAACGAATTCATAAAAAAATTTGAAGAGCAAAAAATATGTGTTGGTGAAGTAATTAGAGAACAACTTATTGTCAAGGTTAGTTAAAATGAAGAAAAAAACTTTACTAATTCTTATTAATATTTTATATTTATTCTAGATATTCTACGAAATAAAGAGGAAGGTGATACCTGAAAGATGAAGTATAAAGCGAAACAAGTTATAATTGATAGCGGACTAAGCGAAGAACGAGTCGCTATCTTAGAAAATAATAAACTAGTTGAAATACACATAGAAAGGTTAGAAGACCGAAAAATTATAGGTAATATTTACAAGGGAAAAGTGATGAATGTTTTGCCTGGAATCGAGGCTGCCTTTGTGGATATTGGCATTGACCGGAATGCTTTTTTGCATCTTAGTGATTTAGAAGAATCTCTTGGTAACCAGAATGACAAATCTGTTGATGTAAAAGATTTGATTAAAGTGGGGCAAGAAATTGATGTTCAGGTTGTTAAAGAAGCAATTATACCAAAAGGTGCAAGAGTGACAACCGACATAAGCTTACCCGGGAGATACCTTGTTCTAATGCCTAACAATAAAGGTATTGCTGTCTCTAGAAGGATTGAACAAGAAGAGGAAAAGGAAAGACTAAAGAAGATAATGCAAAAAATTAAGAAAAAAGAATTTGGCTTTATTGTTAGGACAGCGGGAGTAGGTAAAGATGAGGCTGATTTTATTCCAGATATGGATTTGCTTATTCGGTTATGGAATAAAATTCAGAAAAGAAGTAAGAGATCAAAGGCCCCCATGCTTTTACATGAGGATTTAAATTTGACCTATAGAATTATACGGGATTTATTTACAGAAGATATAGATGAGTTTGTGGTTAATTCTAAAAAAGAATACCAAAAAATAATCAGTTTTCTTGATACACTTTTTCTGCTTGATTTAAAACCACGTGTTTCTTATTATAACGGAGATAAGCCAATTTTTGAGGAATATAATATTGAGAAGGAAATAAATCGTGCTTTAGAAAAGAAAGTATGGATAAAGTGTGGCGGTTATCTGGTTTTTGATGAAGTGGAAGCCCTGACTGTTATTGATGTGAATACCGGAAAATATGTCGGTGGTAAGAAGATGAAAAATACAATTTTGAAAACTAATCTACAGGCTGCTGAAGAAATAGCCAGACAGTTGAGACTAAGAGACATAGGTGGTATTATTGTTATCGATTTTATTGATATGGATAACAAAGAGGATCAGGAAAAAATTATAAAGAAGTTGGAAGAAGCACTTAAAAAGGATAAAACAAAATCAAATATAGTCCAGACAACAGAATTAGGGCTTGTCGAAATGACGCGCAAACGTTCAAAAAGAGATTTAGATTCGCTATTAAAAACTTCATGTCCTTATTGTTCTGGCAATGGTAGAATATTATCTATAGAAACAGTAAGCAACCAAGTTATTCATAAGTTAGAGGATTTAAGTAGACATTCTAAAGCAGAAGCAATATTTTTAGGGGTTAATCCTAAGGTAGAAGAAGAATTATCAGGCAGTAAGATGATGCTGATAAAACAATTAGAACG
The DNA here is from genome assembly GCA_964485485.1 of uncultured Atribacterota bacterium. GTDB lineage: Bacteria > Atribacterota > Phoenicimicrobiia > Phoenicimicrobiales > Stramentimicrobiaceae > Oleincola. The sequence goes on from CAZAJW010000257.1 coordinate 7,877, forward strand.
GGATTACAAGAAGGCCATTTATATTAAATCCTTAAATGACCTTCATATTGAGAAAATTAAAGTCATTGCTGTAGGGAGAAAGAAGGAAATTAAAAAGATAGTAAAAATGCTCTAACAGTTATAATGTTATTATTTATTAGAGATAAAACAATATCATAGAATAATCATGAAGAGCTTATCATAAAAATAGGTTGACATGTATTGATATATATGATAAATTTTATAAGCCAATTGACGCACCAGATAGGTTAAAAAACATCGGGGTACCTATCCGGGCGATTTTTAAAGCAGGAGGAAATTGCTAAATGCATGCAGTTATTGCAACGGGAGGGAAACAATATATAGTAGAAGAAGGAAATATTATCAAGGTAGAAAAGCTTGAGGCTAAAGAAGGTGAAAAGGTTAAATTTGATCAGGTATTAATGCTGGAAACTGATGGAGAATACCAAATTGGCCAGCCTTTGGTGGAGAATAGCTATGTCGAAGGAAAAGTATTAAGACAGGGAAAAGCTAAAAAAATTATAGTTTTTAAGTATAAACCAAAGAAAAAATATCAGAAAAAATTAGGCCATCGTCAATCTTTTACTGAAATAAGAATTGAAAAAATTAGTGGTAACAAATAAACTGAATAATTGAATGATCTAGCTTTTTAAAGAGAGGTGAGATAATATGGCTCATAAAAAAGGACAAGGGTCAGCCAAAAACGGAAGAGATAGTATATCAAAACGGCTTGGGGTCAAAAAATATGGTGGTCAGCTTGTTAAAAGCGGCAACATTATTATCAGACAAAGGGGTACTCGAATATTACCAGGTAAAAATGTAGGCCGTGGTAGTGATGATACATTGTTTGCATTGATTGATGGGTATGTTGATTTTAAAGACAGAGGAAAAAATAGGAAACAGGTTTCTGTTAATGCACTAGAAAGTTAGTAAATTGTGAAAATAATTTTTTTATTATACCCTGGGTTTTAGAAAAAACTCAGGGTTTTTTGCTATTTAGAATGAAATATTTAAGAAAAAAAATAAGAAAAGGATTATGATGTTTTCTGACAAAGTTATTATAAATGTAAAAGCCGGTAAGGGCGGAAATGGCGCTATTAGTTTTCGAAGGGAGCGTTTTGTCCCTAAAGGAGGACCTGATGGCGGTGATGGTGGAAAAGGCGGAGACGTGTTTATCCAGGCTGACTTGCATACCAAAACATTAATTCAACTTTATCGCAAACCACACTGCGTAGCAGGAGATGGTGAAAACGGTAGAGGACAGAAAAAAAACGGAAAAGACGGTAAGGATTTATGGATTAGCGTACCATTAGGAACAATCGTAGAAGATGTAGAAAAACAAAAAATACTTGCTGATCTTTCTAAACCGGGAGATAAAATATGTGTAGCCCGGGGTGGAGAAGGAGGAAAAGGAAATTACCGTTTTAGGGGGTCGCAACGTCAGACGCCAAGGTTTGCCCAAAAAGGAGAACAAGTCGCAGAAATAAAACTAAGGCTCAATCTGAAACTCATTGCTGATGTAGGTCTTGTTGGATTTCCGAATGCCGGCAAATCTACACTTCTAGCACGAGTTTCTGCTGCGAGACCAAAGATTGCTGATTACCCTTTTACTACAATTGAGCCTTATTTAGGTGTTGTTCAAGTTGATGAAGAAAATTCTTTTGTGATAGCCGATATTCCAGGATTAATAGAAGGCGCTCATCGAGGGGTTGGAATGGGTACACGCTTTCTAAAGCATGTTGAAAGAACCAAAGTTCTTGTTCATCTTATTGATGGCTCTCAAATTAATTCTGATAATATATTCCGGAATTACCAAATTATTGAGAATGAATTAGTACAATATGCCCGGTTTTTGGAGGAAAAAGAAAAGATAGTTGTGATTAATAAATGTGATTTGCCAGAAGTGAGAAAAAAAATGGATTGGATAAAAAAGTTTTTTTTAGATAGAAGTATTGATATCATGTTTATTTCAGCTGTTAGTGGTGAAGGAATTAAAGAGCTTATCTATAAATTGCATCAATTGATATTTATTGCCGATGAAAAGGAAGCTAAAAAATTATCAGCAACACCACAAAAACAGCTACCTAGTTTTCGATATGAAGCAGATTATGTTATTAAAAAAGAGGGAAATGTATTTTTTATCGAAGGTCCAAAAATCATTAAAATGGTTAACCAATATGACTTGAATAATTCACAAGCATTGGAATATTTTCAAAAAATGTTAAAAAGTTTGGGAATAGAGAAAGCACTGAAGAAAAAGGGTATTTCAGAGGGTGATAGAGTAAAAATTGGTGATAAGGATTTTTACTTTTATTGATAGATACTGTATAATATTATGTAAACTAAATTCATTAATATTTATATAATAAAAAATGAATATAAAAAAATTTGTAAAGGATAAAAAATGATTTATTGGTTTAAATTATTTGAAAAATATAAAAATAAGCATTCCCGAATCCGTTTATTAATTTGGGCTGTTGCTATTGGAATAATATTTTTTTTACTAGGTACAGGTAGTCTTGCCTCAGCAGGTCCTAATGTAGCGGTTTATTATTTTCATAATCAGACTGAAGACGAAGGTTTACAATGGTTAGAAGAAGATTTAGCTGTTTCAATAGATCAGGCTTTGTCTAAGATTGAAGAGATAAATTATAGGCCTTTATCTGAAGTAAATAAAATAGCTGATTATCAGCAATATGAAAATATGGTTCAAAAGAAAGATATAATATTGTTTAGCCAATTAACGAATTTGCTGCAGGTTGATTTGATTTTTTCAGGTAAATATTACCAGGAAAAAGAAGGCCATATTGATTTAGACCTATTAATGTATTTGTCTTCTGACGACTATTTAGTTGAATTTCGAAGAATGTCGAGTTCATTGGAGGAGCTATCTGATTTAAAGGAAAAAATAATCAGGATTATTTTGCGGGAATCCGGCATTGATACAAATCATGTTTCTTTAGAGGATATTATAAATGAGGATACAGATGAAGAGATTTCTGATACTTTTACAGTTGAAGAATCTCCCCAGGAAATTACTGCGATAGAACCAGTTTCCCAGGATAATCCGCTAGCTTTAGAATATTACAAGAAGGCAATGACGTTGAAGGATAAAGCTATATTAGAATATGAAGGTATTGATTTTCCCAGTAAACCCTTGTGGAATGAGGCAATTCAAAATGCAAAAAAAGCCGTTGAAGAAGATCCTGATTTTGCTGAAGGTTATTATTTGTTATATGAAATTTATCGAAGAACCAAGTGGATTGCTCGGGAAGCAGAAAGCCTGGAACAATATGTTGATATAGTGCAGAGAACCAACAGGAATGTTGATAATGAAGAGTTTTCTGAGTTGCTCATAAGACTTGCCCATTTAAAATATAATACCGGAGATACCAGTTCTGCTATTAACTATTTAGAGAAGGCAATTTCTTATAATCGAAATAACGTTGAAGCCAGATCCTACTTAATGAAAATTTATTATGAGGATGGACAGGGAACCAAGGCCCTGCAACAGGCAGAGGAGATTAAACGGATTCAACCAGATGCCATTGAATTAGACTGGTTTGCCAGTAGAACAAAGAGAATATCACTATATGGCCGAGAAGCCTTTGAAAGCTATGAAAGCGGTTACAAATCTTATATTGCAAAAGATTACAAAGAGGCTATAAGTCATTTAGAAGAGGCTGTAAGAATGGCTCCTGCGTTCAAGGGTGCCCATTATTACCTAGGTTTAAGTTATTATCATTATGGAAAATTAGATGCGGCAATCCACCATTTGGAAGAATCTGTCCGATTAGATTCTTTTGATAACAATGCCAGAATTTATCTAAATAAGGCACTTGAAGAAAAAGAATATGGCAGGGATGCTGTATGGCATTTCAACAGAGGTTACGAACATTATATTGCAGGAGAATATCAGGAGGCATTAGCTGAATTCAGAGAATCAACCAATTTGAATCCAAATTTTGAGAAGTCAAGAATGTATTTAATGCGGACTTATTACCATTTGGGCAGGATGGATGAATATGCAGAAGAGAGAAAAAGAATTGGTAATAATGTTGCATTTACCGGGAACATGGAGAGAGAATATTATCAATTAGGCTATGATTTTTATTCATTAGGTGATTATAATAAAGCATTGGAAAAATTAGAAGAAGCTTTAGAAATAAATCCGGATTATCCAGAGGCAAGGTTTTTGATTGCCGAAACCCTTTATCAACTGAAGAATTACAATACAGCAAATGTTCATTATAAATATGTAATAGATAATTATCCTAGCAGCGAATATTATGAGAATTGTTTATTAGGTAGCGGATGGTGCTTGTATTTGCTTGAAGATTATCAAAAGTCAGAAGAATATTTAGAGATGCTGCTAGATGATTTCCCTGACAGCTCTCTCTATCAGGAAGGTATTTATAAATTAGGTAGAGTTTATTTCATTCAGGAAAAATACGAAGAAACCATTAATCTTTATGAGGATTTAATGCAATTAGAATCTTTGGAATATGATGAAGTAGAGATAAAATATATCTTAGGTCAATCATATTTTTGGGTAGAAGATTATGCTAGAGCAAAAAATATTCTTTTGAATATTATAGAGAATAATCCTAATTTTAATCAAATTGATGAAACACGATATTTTTATAGCTTTGCATTATTCAAAGAAGAACAATACAATGAGGCGATGATAATATTAGAGGGATTAGCCGAAAAGGAGAACAGCAAAATCAAGATAGAAGCCTCATATCTTTTAGGAAGGACATTGATTGAACTAAAAGAGTATGATAGAGTTATTAGGATTAATAGCTCTTTATTAGATAAAGAAATAGATGATAATATGCGAGAAAGAGTATTATTTGACCTGGGATTAGCTTATTCGCGAAAAAGTGAAGATGAAGAAGCCGTAAGGTATTTTAATCGTGTTATTGATAAGTATCCAGAAGGAAAATTTGCTAGCTTGAGCAAGATTGAGCTTGCCCAAAGCTATTATCATTTGGGTAAATACCAGGATTCGATAAAGGTATTAGAAAATATAACCACTAAAGAAGCTTTGGAAATGAAAATTGACTCTGCAAGAAAGCTGGGCGATGAAGAGTTATTAGTTTCTATTTACCAAGAATTTGAAGAAAAATATCCCGATGATACTTTACCAATAGAGGAATATTATTCTTTAGCTATTTCTCAATTGGATAATAATAAATTCCGAGAAGCCATTGATACTCTAAAAATTATGGAAAATATGGACATGACCGAAGAGATAAGTAGAGAAGTGAATTATTGGCAGGGATTAAGCTTTTATCAATTAAGAGAATATCAACAGGCTAAAGAATATTTCCAAAAAATTGATTATTTATTGGGAAACGAAATTGCCATAAAGTCATTGTATATGTTGGCTGAGTCTTTTTATCAACAGGAAGATTACTTACAAGCAATAAAATATTATAAAGAATTTTTACAGCATTATAGTTCTCATTCATTGGCTGAAAATGTTCATTATAGCTTAGCTTGGAGTTATTTAAATGAGAAAGACTATCAAAATGCACTATTATCATTTAATGAATTAATAGAAAAGAATCCTGAAAGTAAGTTTATAGAAGAAAGTTCTTTTCTTGTAGGGAAAATACAATATTTGATGTCTGATAACAATAATTCCAGGATATCTTTGTTAGATTTTCTAAAGGATTATTCAAATAGTCAATATCGCGAAGAAGCAATATATATTATTGCCCAGATGGATTTAGAAGATCAGCAATGGATAGACAGCATTATCTACTTTGAGAAGCTGATTGATGAATATCCCGATAGTCGTTATGTGCCTGGTTCTTTGTATGGTCTTTGTTTGAGTTATTATAAAAAGGAAGAATACAATAAAGCACTTAGTACAGGTGAGAACTACTTAAATTCTTCTCCTAACGGCTCTTTTGTGTGTGACGTTCTTTATGTTACTGCTATCTGTCAGGAAGAATTAGGAAATATGGAGGGAGCAAGTGAAAAATATGAACAGATTATTTCTAATTGTCCAGACAGTGTTTATGTGGACAGTGCCAGAGGTTATTTAGAATCTATTGAACCATAACCACCTAAGAAAATGGTAATGGTTCAATAGAATGGTTTTACCATAAAGAAAGATTAAGATAAGCTATCTGACAATTTTTCACCTGAAGTCTAAAGGAGGCAGTTGTATTGATTGGAAATATTCAGTTAAAATATAAGAAAAAAACAGAACAAAAAGTAACCAGGAAAAGCTTAAATCTCTTTTGGGGGTTTTTAAAGACACCCGCTATGTGGGTGCGAGGTTACTAGTGCACAATAATAATGATGATAATGACAAGTAGATAGTTTTACTAGATTAACAATTAATAAAAAAGTTATAAATTATTCATATTTTATATGAAATAGAGGAGGCAACTATTTAATGTTTGAACTATTTAACAAGGGCGGTTTTTTGATGTATCCGATTTTTTTCAGTTCTTTGCTGGCAATTGCCATCTTTTTCGAAAGGATGTTTTATTTAAAAAGCATTAAAACGTCTACCCGTAAGTTTGGCAACCGGATAAGCGATTTAATCCGAAAAGGTAACATCAATTTTGCTATCTCTGCCTGTAGAAAAAATATTTCACCCATATCTCAAATTATTCTAGCAGCTTTATTGAAGCATGGTAGTTCAAGAGATGAAATAAAAGAAGTAATTGAAGATACTGCCCGACAGGAAGTTACTATTTTAGAAAGGAATTTACCAATCCTGGCCACTATTGCCAATATTGCACCTCTGCTGGGTCTTTTAGGTACAGTTTTTGGTATGATTAAAGCATTTCAGGTTGTTTCTGTCGTTGGGGTAGGAAACCCTGAAGCATTAGCTGGAGGGATATCTGAGGCATTGCTAACGACTGCCTTTGGCCTTTCGGTGGCTATTCCCACTATTGTTGCCTATAATTATCTTGCACATCGCGTAGATAGGCAGATTAAAGAGATGGAATCTACAAGTATAGAAATATTAGAATTATTAACTATTAAACAGGATACTAAAGAGGAAGGTGTGAAAATAGATGAAATTTTATCACATCAATAAAAAAACTATCGGGTTTGATTTGACGCCCCTGATTGATGTGGTCTTTTTGTTGCTTATATTTTTTATGCTGACCACTACCTTCATAAATGTTGAAAGTGGCGTAAAAGTGGATTTGCCCAGTGGCGATTTTGCAGAAGTAAATGAAAGGCAAAATGTAGTGGTTTCTATTACTGAAAACAATGTTTTGTATATTAATAATAAACTGATTGATCCAGACAAACTATCGGAGAGTATCAGAGAAGAAATTGAAGAAAACATTGATTCCTTAGTTGTTTTAGAAGCGGATCAGAATATATCTCATGGGAAAGTAGTAAGAGTGATGGATTTAATAAAGAAAGGTGGAGCAGAGAGGATTGCTGTTGCTACAAAACCGAGTGGAGAGAGACAATAAGGTGATTAATTGAAAAAAACTATTGGATATAGAGCAAAAAGAAGAAAAATACGTTCTAAGAGTTTCTTAGGCCGTTCTTTTTTAATATCACTAATAATTAATATTTTGTTTATATTTGCTTTTAGTAATTTAACTTCCTTTGATCTTCTCAATATACCAGAAGAAGATGAAATAATTATGGTTACTATGGTAGAATTGCCTACTACTAAAGAACCTATTACCGAACGACCTGAAATTGAAACAGAAGAACCTGTTGCAGAGTTAAGTACAATACCAAGAGCAGAGCCAGAACTCCCTGAACCTGCTAGAATTCAGGAAACAGAAACCCAAGCAATAGTAGAAAGTGAAGACGAACTGGCGGAAACTGCTAGTAGGCCAAAGGCTGAAGTAAAGATTCCGGAAATTGAAATACCAGCCAGCGAAGAAATGCCAGCTGTGCAAGAAGAGGCTCCAGCAAGGCAAGATGTTCAAGTAGCTGCCAGGTCACTTGCTCCTTCAATTACTAGCAGGAGAGATATCGAGGGAGAAGTGTTAGAACCGGGAGAATTCGAAATCCAGGCAAGTTTAGGTCAAGAAGGAAGAGAGCGAATCGAATCTACTTATGGAAATACTGTAACACCAGGGCAAATAAGTGAATTGCCTCGAAATGTACAAAAAGAATCTCCTTTTGGGGATAGACCTCTGGCTGTTACAATTGATAATGCAAAAGATTCCCGCCCCCAAAGTGGGTTAAATAACGCAAATATTGTTTATGAAGTATTGGCAGAGGGAGGAATTACTCGTTTTTTGGCAATATATGCTGCACAAGAATCTGATAAATTAGGACCTGTACGTAGTGCTAGACCATATTTTATTACCAAAGCCCTGGAACATAATGCTATCTATGTACATGCCGGAGAAAGCCCTGATGCTGCAATCTTTATTAAAGAAGAAAAAGTTGATGACATAAATGAATTGATTCACTATCAGCCATTTTGGAGATCTCGGGATCGGAGACCACCTCACAATCTTTACACCTCAACCGAACTGCTAAGAGAAGAAGCTAAAAATATAGGTTATATTGAAATGATTAATAAAGAAAGCTTCCAATTTGAAGTAGATGCAAATCAAACTCTTACTGGGAGAGATATATCAAGAATAGGTATAAGGTACAATGGTAATTATTCAGTAAGTTATCAATATAACCCGGAAATCCAAAGATATGTTAGATTTATTAATGGCGAACCACATATTGATGCTGAAACTAGTATACAGCTTCAAGCAAAAAATATTATTATCCAGCATAGTGAGAGAAAAGTATTAGATAGTGAGGGAAGATTAGCTATTGATTTGATTGGCAGCGGAGATGGTCTTATTATTTTTAATGGAAAATCAGAAGAGATTACTTGGAAAAAAGAAGGGTTAGCATCCAAAACATACTTTTATAACAAAAACGGAGATAGGTTAGCTATACAGCCCGGGAATGTTTGGATTCAAATAGCTCATCCCGACACAGAGATTAGCTATTAAAATTGTATCGAGTA
>CAZAJW010000258.1:0-6433 GCA_964485485.1 uncultured Atribacterota bacterium
TAAGGTTTTCTACAATCATTTTATAATACAAAACTATTATAGGATAAATCAATTGTATTCATTATTCCCTGCCTTAGCAAGAAAATGATTTAAAAAAAAATGACATTCTTATTCAAAATATAGGAAACTGATGTTATAATTTGAAAGTTATTAGCTTGGTTCCATATTATCAGTAAGTAAAAATATTAAAAATGTAAGACTAGGAATAAAACATTTTATGAATTTATCTATAATTTTTGGTTTGATTGGCGGTTTGGGTTTATTTTTATTTGGCATGCAACAACTAAGTGATGGTTTGCAAAAAATCGCCGGTAATAAAATTCATCAAGTATTGGAAGTTCTTTCCAAAAACCCAATAAAAGGAATTGTATCAGGTACAGTGATTACTGCAATATTACAGAGCAGCAGCACAACCAGTATTATAACTATTGGTTTTGTCAATGCTGGCTTATTAAGCCTGAAACAAGCTATAAGCATTATTTTTGGTGCAAATATTGGAACAACTATAACGGCACAGGTTATTTCCTTCAATCTTAATGAATACATGCTTCCTGCCATAGGAATCGGTTTTGCTATTAATATGTTTGCCAAGAAAAAAGCCTATCAGTATATAGGCTCTGTTATGATAGGCTTTGGTCTATTATTTTTAGGTCTTTCTACCATGTCTCATGCTTTGTATCCCTTAAGAGATGATCCTTTTTTTATTAATCTATTGGTAAACATGGCTGATAACTCATTGCTTGGCATTTTTCTGGCAGCTGTTGTTACTGCCATTCTACAAAGCAGTAGTGCAACCACAGCTATTATTATTTCATTATCTATACAGGGTCTGATTGGTTTAGATTCTGCTATCCCTTTAATACTGGGCAGCAATATAGGTACTTGCTTTACTGCATTATTGGCTGCTATAGGTAGTACCGTTACTGGTAAACGGGTAGCTTTAGGTCACCTGTTGTTTAATATTAGTGGAGTTATAATTTTTTATCTATTTTTAAATCCATTTATTACCCTATCTTCACTAACTGCTACAAGCATTCCTCGTCAAATAGCCAATGCCCATACTCTTTTTAATCTATCTAACACTTTTATTCTATTACCTTTTATTCCTAATCTATTAAAAATCCTAACTCGCGTATTGCCTGGTGAAGAAAAAGTAATTAAAAAAGGGACCTTATATCTTGATAAAAGCCTGACTAACACTCCTTCCATCGCCCTGGGGCAGGTAACCAAAGAATTAATCCGTATGGGCAATATCTCCCTGGAAATGTTAGAAAATGTTTTATTTGCCTTGCTTAACAACAATGAAAGAATTATTAAAGATACCAATATTAAAGAAGAGGTCCTGGATACTATTAATCGCGAAATTACCAGTTATCTGATTATAGTTTCCCAAAAATCTCTAAGCCCAAAAGAATCGGAAAGTTTAAACAATCTTATGAATATATCTGCTCATCTTGAAAGAGTGGGTGATCATATCGAAAATATTGCAGATATGGCTCAAATCAAGATCAACGAAAAATTGCCTTTTAGTCAGAAGGCAGAGAAAGACTTGAAATATATTTTTTCTAAAGTTGAAAAATCACTTGGTTATTCCATTAAGGCTTTACAAGATCACAATATTGAAATGGCCACAGTGGTCACCAAAAGGGAAGATGATATCGATAGGGTCGAAGAAAGTTTACGTAATGAGCATATTGACCGGCTAAAAAGACAAATCTGTAATCCCGAAGCAGGAATTATCTATATTGATATATTAAGCAACCTGGAAAGAATTGGAGATCATGCTTATGATATCAGCTTAATGGTAATCGATGAATTATCAAATTCCAAAGAGTAAATATCGCACCGGTAAAGCGGGTGGACTTAAGAGTCCCCAAAAGAGATTTAACCTTTTTTAGTGTAATATATTCGAGGTTATGATGATTAAAATCCCTAAACGATTAATTTATAGCCTTTCAGCAGTTTTTTCCTTATCATTGGCTATTTTTTTTAAGAAAAAAGCCTTGTTGGTAGAAATACCTCCTTTTGAACTATTATTAAAGTTTATGGTAATTTCTGCCATAGTACTAACTTTTAATCTTTTTCTGATTCAGAGAATAGATATCAAAAAAATTAAAAGCATAACTAGATATCAACAGCAATTTATTATACTTGCAGGTACTTTTTTATTAGCAGCCTATCTCTTTACAACTTTCGGGCTTGAATTTACTACATCAATTAACTACAGTTTTTTGAGCAGAAGTACTCTTGTTTTCACCACAATCCTGGCTTTCTTTTTCTTAAAAGAAAAAATGTATTCTCAAAAGTTATTATTGATATTTGGTTTTTTCGTTGGAATTTACTTTATTACTACGAAAGGTAAAATCATCATTCCCCAAATAGGTGATTTGCTAATTTTAATAGGAGCCTTCTTTTTTGCTTCTTTTTCAGTAATACAGAAAAAAATCAGTGTTCATCTCCCACCGGAAATAATTAGCTGGGGTGTTACTACAATAGGAGCAATCCTGGCAATTCTGATAGGAATAATATTAAATGTTAATTTATTACCAGGTAATGGGCTTATATTTGTATTTTTATCCGGGTTAACCGAGGCACTTATTATACTTTTCATGAACAAAACAATCCAAGTTGCCAATGTTACTTATTATGCCATGATGACTATGCTTATCCCTATAATTAATGGGATACTTGGATTTATTTTCTTAAATGAGTTGCTAACTACTATTCAAATTCTTGGTGGTTCTATTCTTATTATCTGTGGTATTCTCGTCCAGAAGTTAAAATCTGAAAATCAAAGTTTGGTATAAAATTTTCTCTTTTTAAAAATGTATTTTTTTATAATATATTCCTGCAACAGATGTTTAAATGAAATCAGGCATTCTTCTTATCTGGGTTTATTTAGGATAAATCAATTTTCAAAACTTCCAGGTAATATTTTAGAATCAGGGAATAAGCTGTTTTAGGGTCATCTGTATCTTTGGTTAATTTTTCCATGGGACATTGACCGCTTTTGCTACGATTCTGAATGTAGTCGACACATCTTTCATATTGGTAAAATATTGAATATTGGTCCAACACTTTTTTTGCCTGTTGGCTGAGAATCTCAGTATAAACTTGCTTTACTTTATAAGCTACAGCCAGTAAAGCAGCAGCTTTACCAATCACCTTATCAGCAATTACCGCTCCTTGCATCATATCACGATTATCCCGAATCATTTCCATTAAGGGTATAACTCCTCTTTTATGTGAAGTTTTTAATATATTTCCCTTTGCTAAAGCGACAAAGCTATATTGTTTATCTTTTAATAAATTTTTTGCTTTTTCCAGATCACTCATAATAATAACCTATATTCCCTATCAAAAAATATTTATTCCTCAGTTATTATAGTCAATTTTCCTATTATTAATCAAGTTATTATACAGCATTTAGGTAATACTGTTTAAGATAGTTTCAAATCAATAAAATTATCACCATAAAAGGCGGGCAAAACCCGCCTTTTATAATAAATCTACACTTCTACTTCGGGCAAATCATGCAAGGCTTCTTCAATTTTTTCAATAGAATATTGATGATCTTCTAATTTACCCTCAAAATAAGCCTGGTAAGCAGCCATATCAACATGACCATGCCCGCTTAGAGCAAGAAGAATAGTTTTTGCTTCACCTGATTCTCGACATTTAATTGCCTCATCAATGGTTGCCCTGATAGCATGGTCAGCCTCGGGTGCACTAATAATTCCCTCACTTCTGGCAAAGTCCACACCAGCCTGAAAAGTACCTAATTGTTGTTCTGCCCGTGCTTCCACCAGACCTAAATTCAACAAATGACAGATAATCGGTGCCATGCCATGATAACGTAATCCACCGGCATGAACGGGGGGTGGAATAAACCCGTGACCCAGGGTATACATTTTCATTAAAGGCGTCATACCTGCTTCATCACCAAAATCATATCGATAAGGACCTTTGGTTAGAGTAGGACAACTTGCTGGTTCAACATTTATAATTCTTAAGTCAGGGTATGTACCATCAATTTTATCTTTTATGAAAGGCAAGAACATGCCGGCAAAATTTGAGCCACCTCCTACACAACCAATTATAATATCAGGATACTCATCAATTTTCTCCAGTGCTTTTTTAGTTTCCTGACCAATAACTGTTTGATGTAATAAAACATGATTTAGCACACTGCCTAGTGAATAATGGGTATCCTCTCTACTAACAGCCTCTTCTACGGCTTCGCTAATTGCCAATCCCAGGCTTCCAGGACAATCAGGCTCCCTTGACAGGATTGCCCTGCCTGCTTTTGTTTGTTCAGAGGGACTGGGTATACAATCTGCACCCCAGACCTGCATCATGACTCTTCGATAAGGCTTTTGATTATAGCTTATTCTGACCATATAAACCTTGACTTCAATATCAAAACAGGCTCCGGCAAAAGCCAGTGCACTGCCCCATTGACCGGCACCGGTCTCAGTAGTAATACGGTTAATTCCTTCTTTTTTGTTATAGTAAGCCTGAGCAACTGCGGTGTTAATTTTGTGACTTCCGGGCGGACTGCTGCCTTCGTATTTATAATAAATTTTTGCTGGTGTTTTGAGCGCTTTTTCTAATCTTCTAGCCCGGAAAAGTGTCGTAGGCCTCCAGAGGCGATAAATAGATCTTATTTCATCCGGTATTTCAATATATCTCTCTGTACTTACTTCCTGCCTGATAAGCTCCATCGGGAATAAAGGGGCTAAATCTTCAGGCCTGAGCGGGTTTTTTGTACCCGGATGTAATGACGGGGGCAATGGTTCAGGCAAATCTGCCTGTATATTATACCAATATTGGGGTATCTCTTTTTCATCTAATATAAATTTGACTTGTTCCATTTTTAAAATCCTTTCTTTTTTTAAAACGTTGTAAAAATTAAATATACAGTTTATTTAGTTTCATAATTATATATACCCCCCTGGTGGGGGCCAACGCTTTTCTCTGATTACCTCATACAAGGTTACATCCCCTCCTTTTATCGAACAATCTTATTTCCTTTTCTATTAACTATTATCTTTATATTTATACTTCTAAAATAAAAAAAGACTTTTATCCCATATCCTATTATTAAGGATTAAAGGGACGAAAAGTCTTTCGTGGTGCCACCCTTTTTCAAATTGTCTCTAATCAAAATATATATCAATATAAAGAGACAACCGACTCTGTTAGGCTCGGATTAAGTGGGACAAAACAAAAAAACCTTCCACCAAGAGGCGAAAGGCTTTATTTTTCGTGTTGCCACTCTCGTTGAAACAGGCAAATTACTTATAAGATACCTGTTCCCACTTATTAAGGTACGGGCAATATTGATACCGATACCCTTTCCCCGTTCACGGGGGGAAACGCCGTCAGAACCTACTTGAAATCTTTATTTCTTTCAGCCTGATGCTTGTGGGTCCATTTAGTACATCAATGAGGCTACTTCTCATCGGCAGCAGCTTTCTGTACTCATTAGTTTAAATACTTATTCTCCCACGCATTGCTTTTATTATATTATTTTTAACATTTTACCATGAATGTCAAGAAAAATGAAAAATAAATTTCATTCAATCCAAACTTTCTTTTTAGTAAAAAAATAATGCTGTGTTATAATATTTACAAGTCGTATATTAGCTGCTATTTTAAAACCCTCAATAATGTTTGTTTCGCAAATCTATAAGAAAAAGGGAGTTTTTAAAATTAACTTTGAGAGGATAATTAATTTTGGTTAATGTTAAGAAAAAAAAGAAATTAATTTATTGGATAGTGACACCTATTCTCATCCTGTTGACTCTTTTGGTAGTGCTGCATATGTACATTAATAGTGAGAATTTCAAAGCTAATGTAAGGTCTATCCTAATAACACAGTTAGAAGATGGTCTTGGGAAAAAGATAGAAATTGGGACAGTAAATTCTATTTCTCTTCGTTCTTTACAGCTAACTAAGTTCCTGATTTTTGAAAATAGTTCTACCGCGCAAGAAAAAATACTCTTCCAGGCAAAAAACGCAGAAGCTAAATTTGATTTTATCTTTTCCTTTTTTTATTGGAAAGAATGGCTGCTGGATATTCAGGATATTACTTTTTTCCAGGCGTCTGCTAGAGTAACAAGAGATTCAAAGGGCGAATTTGATTTTATCAAAAAATTGCAACTGGAACCAGAAAAAATTCAGCAGGAGATTCGCCAAAATTTTATTCTTAAACGTATTAATTTCCGGGATAGTCATTTAATCTTCCATGATGAGATGGTATACAATTATGACTTGGATTATCTAACCACGCGAGCAAGAAATATTAACGGTTATTTTGATCTTTCACAATTACCAAAAATAGAATTTGAATTTCAGGGCATTCAGGAGAAAGATAATGCTTTATTAGCTCTTCAGGGACAATTTTCAATATACCAACCTGAATATTCCT
>CAZAJW010000259.1:0-6821 GCA_964485485.1 uncultured Atribacterota bacterium
ATAGTTACTAATAAACAGCCTACTGATGAAGACCTAAAAGAATTATTGCTTGCCTGGAAAATTGTCAAACATGTTAAATCAAATGCAATCGTGCTTTCCAAGGACAAACGATTGGTGGGTGTCGGAGCTGGACAGATGAGTAGAGTAGATTCTGTTCAAATTGCTGTACGTAAAGCTGGAGAAAAATCTCAAGATAGTTATCTGGCATCTGATGCCTTTTTCCCATTTTCAGATGGTGTAGAAGAAGCTGCCAGGGCAGGAGTAAAGGCTATTATTCAACCTGGTGGTTCTAAGAGAGACCAAGAAGTAATAGAAGCTGCCAATCAAAATGATATGATTATGGTTTTTACCGGTTATCGTTGTTTTAAGCATTAAAAATAAATATTTCAAAAAGTCTTGACAATGCTTGTCCAAAGTGATAGCTTATTTAACAATTAATTAATCTTTGGTTTTATTTAACCATAAAAACCTTCTTCTAAGAAAATGGTAATGGTTAAATAAAATGGTTTTACCATATAAAAATCAAGATAAGCTAGATATCAATTTTTCATCTAAAGTCCAAAGCAGTTATATTTTTGAAATATTCAGTTAAAATATAAGAAAAAAGCAGAATAAAAAGTAAGTAAGAAATAAGGTAATCCCCTTTAGGGACTCTTAAAGCCACCCGCTATGCGGGTGCGATATTTACAAGAAAATAGATATTTTTTAATATGATATTTAGAAAAGTAAGTTTAAATTCTTTTCCAGAGAGCTGAAAATTGGTGAAAAATCAGCAGGGAATTAACTGAAATCCATCTGAATAAATTTTGGGAGAAAAGAAATACTTATTATCCCAAAACGCAATTAGCGTTAAATATTAAATAAGGGCTCAAATTTATTGATTTAGCTATAACTCCATTTGATGAAGTTAGATATAAGCTGAATTGGGGTGGTACCACGAAGTTTTTTTCGTCCCCAGTAGTTATTTAATAACTGCTGGGGATTTTTGTTATCTATAAACATATAAGGATGGTGGAAAATGCGAAAGAAGTTATTTATACCTGGACCAACAGAAGTAAAGGAAGAAGTTTTAGAGAAGATGTCAAATCCCTTGATTAGTCATCGAGGCCAAGAAGCCTCAGATTTGCAAAGAGGGATCAGCCAAAAGTTACAAAAATTGATGTATACCCATAACGAAATACTATTGTCTACTTCTTCAGGAAGTGGTTTGATGGAGGGTGCTGTTCGCTCTTGTACCCGTCAGCGGGCAGCTATCTTCACCTGTGGAGCTTTTGGGGAAAGATGGTATGAGATGGCAGTAGCCAATCAGGTAAATGCAGATCGCTTTGAAGTAGAATATGGTCAGGCTATCACCAGTGGAATGGTTGCCCAAGCCTTAAAAAGCGGTAACTATGATTTGATTACCATTACTCATAACGAAACATCTACCGGGGTAATGAATCCTATCAAAGAAATTGCAAAGGTTGTCCAGCAGTATCCGGAGGTCATTTTTTGTGTTGATACAGTGAGTTCATTAGGTGGCGTTAAGATTCCAGTTGATGAGCTGGGGATTGATATATGCATTGCCTCCAGCCAAAAATGCCTTGGTTTGCCTCCGGGAATTTCTTTGTGCTCTATTTCAGAAAAAGCATTGCAAGCTGCCAGAAAAGTTAAGCATCGAGGTGTTTATTTTGATTTACTAAGGTTATATGAATATCTGGTAAAAAAGGATTATCAATACCCATCTACGCCTTCTCTTTCTCATATGTTTGCTTTTGATTATCAGCTAAGTCTAATCTTGGAAGAAGGATTAGAAAATAGATTCCAGCGTCATCAGGTGATGGCTGAGAAAGTTCGAGAATGGGCTAAGGATAATTTTTCACTATTTGCAGAAGAAGAATTTGCTTCAAATACGGTTACTTGTGTTAACAATACCAATGGTATGAATTTTAAAAATCTGAATCAGGGCCTTGTTGAGAGGGGCTTTCTGATTTCAGGTGGTTATGGTAAATTGAAAGATAAAACATTTCGTATTGCTCATATGGGAGATATGACCGTTCAAGAAGTAGAAGAATTATTGGTTAATATTGATGAAATTATGCAACGGAGGTATAAAGAATAATGGTTAGTGTACTTATAAAAGATAAGGTTGATCAGTTTTTGATTGAGGAATTGAAAAAAAGAAATATTTTAGTTAGAGATAATTCCAATAAACCGGATACGTTATTGAAGGAAGTAAAAGAGAACGAGATCCTTATTGTTAGGTCAGCGACAAAAGTAACCAGAGAAGTTGTTGATGCAGCAGCTCAGACCGGAATACTTAATTTAATAATTAGGGCAGGTGTTGGTATGGACAATATAGAGGTAGCTTATGCTCAATCAAAAGGAATTATGGTTGCGAATACTCCCGAAGCAAGTAGTGCAGCAGTTGCGGAGCTGGTTCTGGCCCATGTGTTGGTATTGGCAAGAAAGCTGGTTCTGGCAAATCTGGGTTTGCGTGAAAAGAAATGGGTTAAGAAACAATGTGAGGGGATCGAAATATCCGGAAAAACTTTAGGGATTATCGGAATGGGCAGAATTGGACAAACTTTAGCCAAAAAAGCCAATGCCCTGGGAATGAAAATTGTCTATTCAGATATTATGGGGCCTATGGATGTGGAGCCAACATGGAAGTTTGTCTCTGTGGACGAAGTACTTAGAAAATCTGATTTTGTTTCTTTGCACATTCCCTCTAATCAAGATGGTAAATTTTTGATTGGTGAATCGGAATTTAAAAAAATGAAGAAAAGCGGATTTCTGATTAATACCGCTAGAGGTAATCTGGTTGATGAGAGTGCGCTCATAGAAGCATTGGATAAAGATGAAATAGCCGGAGCAGGCATTGATGTGTATTGCCAAGAACCATGTGATAATATTAAGTTACTTCAACATGAAAAAATTTCCGCTACCCCTCATATCGGTGCAGCTACCAAGGAAGCACAATCTCGTATTGCCCAACAGATTCTTCAATTGATTGATGAATACCGAAATAGCAAAGAATCCAGGAGGTAGGGGATGGCAGAAATTAAACCATTTAAAGCATTAAGGCCAACGTCTGAATTAGTTTCTACTGTTAACTCTTCACCTTATGATGTAATAAGTAGAAATGAAGCCGCAGAGGTTATCAAGAGAAATCCAAATTCTTTTCTTAAAGTCATTAAACCAGAGGCAACAGTTCCAATTGATAAAAATATTACTTATCATGAATTAGCTTTGAAAGCAGCGAGAAATCTAAGAGAACTAATAGATCTAAAGATAATGGCAGTAGATTTGGAAAGGTGTTTTTATATTTATAAACAAAATAATGGTTCTTATCAGCGTACTGGCATTGTTGCGAATCTATCAATAGATGATTACCAGAAAGGTCTTATCAAAAAACATGAAAAAATTAGATTAGATACCTGGCAAGAAAGGGTGGAACATATTTACACAACCAGGGCACATACCGGCTGTCCATTGATTATTTTTAAGAGTAATTCGCATATTGAAGAGCTGATGTTTCAAGAAATGATAAAAAAGAATATTCTCTACGATTTTGTCTCAGAAGACGGAATAAGAAATAGCTGCTGGAAGATAAATAGAGAAGACATTCTTTTTTCTCTAAGCAGTGCTTTCCAACATGTACGGAGTCTATATATTGCTGATGGACATCACAGGGTTGCAGCTGCTGCAGAAGTAATGAAGATTAAAAGGCAAAAACAAAAAAAGAACAAGGAGCAGGATAATGAATATGCATATTTCCCTGCAGTCTTAATTCCTCATAATCAAATACGGATATTAGGATACCACCGTGTGGTGAAAGATTTAAATAAATTTTCAGCGGAATGTTTTTTATCTAAAATGAGAAAAATATTCAAAGTTGAAAAGTTGACCCCGAATCAACCCTTTCTACCATCTGAAAAACATGAAATTGGCATGAATTTGACTGGCCAGTGGTATAGGTTTTTTGCTAAAGACAATGATATTAAAGTAAATGAATGCATCATTAACAATCTAGACGTATCTTTATTGCAGAACCAGGTTTTGGACCCCATATTGGGTATCAAAGATTCTCAGAAAAGTAATATGGTAGAATTTATCGGAGGCAAAAATGCCTTGGTACAGATAAATAAAAAAATCCAACAGGGGGCTAAACTTGCTTTTACTCTTTATCCTACTTCAGTAGATGACCTGATGGCAGTTTCGGATAATAAGGGAATAATGCCACCCAAGTCTACCTGGGTTGAACCAAAACTGAGAAGCGGAATTTTCGTGCATCTATTTTAACAGCTATTCTTTTTACTAAAGATTAGATTAAAAAATATTTTTAAGATTTATTGATATTTCTTTTTTTTTATTATAATATATAAATAGAAAGCAATTATAAATTTTAATAAATCGATTCTATTTTTATAAGGAATTGAAATGAATGCAGAACCAAATTACCCGGTTAAGGCACTAGCAAGGGCATTATCGATTTTAGAGGTATTATTGCATTATTCTTCACCAATCAGCATTACTCAATTAAGTCAGCAACTAGGCATATTTCCCAGTACTGTACATCGAATGATTGATACCTTAAAGTATTGGGGCTTTGTAGAACAAATTCCCCACACTCAGGAATATACTCTGGGTCTAAAGGTGGTTGAACTGGGAATGGCTAAACTTCATCAGCTTAACGTATTTAATGAAGCTACCCCTTTTTTAAAACAAATTGCTGAACAGTTTAATGAAACAGTGAACCTTGGTGTTTTGGACCAGGGCGAGGTTGTCTATTTAGATAAAGTAGAGTCAACCCGAATTGTCAAAGCTATATTACATCCTGGAAGAAGAGCGCTTTTTCATTGTACCGCCATTGGGAAAGTGCTCATGGCTTTTCAGCCAAAATCGATTCGCTCTAAATATATAAAAGAGAAAAAATTAACCAGGTACAATCAAAACACCATTACAGATCCTGAAGTATTAGAAAATGAGTTATTGAAGATTAGAGAGTCCGGGTATGCTCTTGATAATGGGGAACAGGTAGAAGAAGTTCATTGTGTAGCGGTCCCTATTTATGATTTGCACGAGAAAGTTATTGCTGCTATTAGTATTTCGGCCCCTGCATTTCGTATGAGTCCGGAGAAAAAGAAAAAGATGATTTCTATCTCGAAAAAGAAAGCATTGGAGATTTCCAAGCGATTAGGATATAAGATACTTAAAAATAAATAATTATTTCCTTTATGATTATTTTCCTATTTTTAACATAACAAATGGAGGGAGCGAACAGATGCCTGTTAATTTAAGAAATCGTAATTTAATTTCCTTAAAAGATTTTACAAAACAAGAAATTATTTTTTTACTGGATTTGGCAATTAATCTAAAAAAGGCAAAATATATAGGTACGGAACAGCAAAAATTAAAAGGAAAAAATATAGCCTTAATATTTGAAAAATCATCTACCAGGACCAGATGTGCCTTTGAAGTTGCAGCTTTTGATCAAGGGGCTAACATTACTTATCTTGGACCAACCGGTTCTCAAATGGGTAAAAAGGAATCTATAGAAGATACTGCCAAGGTACTGGGTCGTTATTATGATGGAATAGAGTTTCGAGGATTTAAGCAGGAATCAGTAGAGATGCTAGCCAGGCATTCCGGCGCTGTAGTTTGGAATGGATTGACTGATCTTTACCACCCTACTCAGGTTTTGGCAGATTTAATGACTATCCGGGAAAAGGTAAAAAAGCCTTTGGAGGAGGTAACTTTAGTCTATGCAGGTGATGGCAGGAATAATATGGCCAATTCTTTACTACTTGCTTCATCTATTATAGGTATGAAATTTAGAATTGTATCACCTGAATTATTGTATCCCCAAAAAGCAATAGTAGAAGAAGCTAAAAAAATGGCCAATGATTCCGGTGCCATAATTGAAATAACCGATGATGTGAAAGAGGGTGTCAGGGGAGCGGATGCAATTTATACTGATGTTTGGGTTTCAATGGGAGAAGAAGACCAAATGGAGGAACGAATAAGATTATTAAGAGATTATCAGGTCAATATGGATATGCTCCAATTTACTGATAACCCTGATGTGATTTTTATGCATTGTCTGCCGTCTTTTCATGATACCAACACTATAGTAGGTCAGGAAGTTTTTAAAAAATACGGTTTAAAATCAATGGAAGTGACCGATGAAGTATTCAAAAGCAAGCATTCTGTTGTATTTGATGAAGCAGAGAATCGCTTACATACCATCAAAGCTGTAATGATAGCCACATTAGGCAATTAACTGATTTGTTATCATTTTTGATCTTTTCATAAAAGATAAATTAAAAAATATAAGTAAAGGAGATGACAGTGATGAGAAAATTTATCTCACTAAAAACTGAAATCCCGGGGCCCAAATCACAAGAAATTGCCAAAAAAAGAGGAAAGTATGTTGCCCAACCGATGGGTGGTTCTCTTTCTCCAGGATATATCGATTACGGAGAAGGAGCCCTGGTTACTGATGTAGATGGAAATCGCTTTATTGATTTAACCGGAGGATGGGGGTGCCTAGCAGTAGGTCATTCTCATCCATCTGTAGTTTCTGCTGTTAAGAAACAGGTAGAAAAATTTACCCATACCGATTTTACTGCAATTCCTTATGATTCTTTTGTAACATTGTCTGAAAAATTATCTCAACTGGCACCGGGGAATAGCCCTAAAAATGTTGCTTTGTTTAATTGTGGCGCTGAAGCAATTGAAAATGCTGTGAAGATTGCAAGGGCTTTTACCGGGAGGCCTGGGGTTATTGTGTTTGAAAATTCTTTTCATGGTAGAACATTATTAACTATGTCTATGAC
>CAZAJW010000260.1:0-7630 GCA_964485485.1 uncultured Atribacterota bacterium
AATCCCCATTACTACATTCATATCATGTTCTATCAGCAATATTGTTAAATCTTCTTTAATAAGTTCATTTAAGAAATTCATCAAATCTTCTGATTCTTTATCATTCAAACCACTACTTGGCTCATCAAGTATTAAAAGATCCGGATTGCTAGCCAGTGCCCTAGCAATTTCCAATAATCTTTGATTACCATAGGCAATATTCTTTGCCAGTTCATTTTTATAAGAAATCAGTTCAACCTGTCTTAGTCTTCTTTCAGCCACTTCCTGTATCTTTCTTTCCTCTTTGATTTGTGAGGGTAATCGAAAGATAGATGGCCACACTCCTGATTGACTACGTGCATGCTGCCCGGACATTACATTTTCCAGACAGGTCATATTTTGAAAAAGCCTTATATTTTGAAAAGTTCGCGCAATGCCTTTAGATAATATCTGATGAGGTTTTAACCCAGATAACTTTTCTCCTTTAAAAAAATATTGCCCACCATCAGGCTGGTAAATACCAGTAATTATATTAAAAACAGTCGTTTTACCAGCACCGTTTGGCCCTATGATGCTGCTTATTTTCCCTTTTGATACCTTTAAATCAATTTGGTTTACAGCAACTAGTCCACCAAAACGCTTGGTTAATTTTTTAGTCTCTAACACAATTTCTCTATCAATACTACTTACAGTCTTAGTTCCATTTTTTTCCATTTGATTTTTCATTATATTTCGCTCTTTCCTGACTTTACTAATATTGATTCAGTTTGTAACTTGCCTCTCTGTCTTGGCAAGATCCCACCGGGCCGAAACATCATCATTAATACTAATACGGCACCAAAGATTAACATACGGTATTGGGCAAAAGTCTGAAATATTTCCGGAAAAAGTGAAATTGCAGCGGCACCAATAAATATACCTGGAATAGACCCCATACCACCTATTAAGACAATACAGAATAACATACATGATTCCATAAAACTAAAACTTTCCGGAGAGACAATCATAAGTTTGCTAGCATAAATACTGCCCGCAACACCCGCTAATGCTGCTCCCAACACAAAAGCCAGTAACTTATAGTATCTAACATCGATTCCAGTAGCCTCTGCAGCAATAATATCTTCTCTAATACAGTTCCAGGCTCTACCAATTCTAGAATCCTGTAAGTTGATCAAGCTTACCACACTCAAACCAACTACAATCCAAATAAAGTAATAATATTTAAGACAATTGTCAATAACAAACAAATCACCAATTGAGGGAAAACATATACCAAAAACTCCATTAGGTCCACCTGTAATCCCAAAAGGGTTATTAATCAAGGTCAATCTTATTATTTCTCCCATACCAATAGTGACAATACACAAGTAATCTCCTCGAAGATGAATAATTGGCGAACATACCAAATAGGCAAAAAGACCTGCTGCAATAGCACTAACTGGTAATAGTACTAATACCGGTATACCAAAACTAGTATTTAAAATTGCAGTTGTATATGCACCAATGGCAGCAAACCCCATGTGTCCCAAATCAAATAACCCGACTTCTCCCAGAACAATATTCAAACTTAATCCTAATAAGGTATAAATACCAAAGAAAAAGGCAACATCAATGATATAATCATTTTTAATCACTAGAGGAAAAACAATGAATAGGAATGTTACCACAATGGCAAACCAATTATCTCTTATTTTAACACTCTTATCAATCTTATTTTTTACATTCATTTTCCGTTATCCTTATACCTTTTCTGCTACTTTTTCACCAAGAAGTCCCCTTGGTCTGAAAATCAATACAAGTATCAATACCAGAAAAACAAAAACATCTTTATAAGGAGTTGAAATGTATGTTGAACCAAGCATTTCCAAGACTCCTAATATTAATCCGCCAATCATTGCTCCGGGAATATTGCCAATCCCACCTAAAATAGTGGCAGTAAAAGCCTTGAGTCCATAATTCCAACCCATGATAAAACTTATCCTTCGATAATAAACCCCTACCATAACTCCCGCAGTCCCCCCTAATGCAGGACCAAGAGCAAAAATAAAAAATATAATTAAATTGATATTTATTCCCATTAATGCAGCTGTTTCTCTATCTAATGCGGAAGCTCTGATCGCTGCACCAAAGGTAGTCTTCTGAACAATATAATACAATAACCCCATTAACAGAAAAGACAGCAGCAAAATAAGAATCTGTAAAACAGTAATTCGCAATCCACCAATATTTAACATATAGCTTGGAATAACGTCAGAAGTATAAGCCTGCGGACGTGCACCCCAGACAACCATTATGGCATTCTGTAAAAAAATAGAAACCCCTAATGCAGAAACAACTGCCGGCAACCGTCCTGTCGGATAAATCGGACGATAGGCTATTCGCTCAACAAGAAGCCCCATGACACCTGTACCGATTGCGGCTACTAATATAGCCGCAATCATTCCACCCCATATACCCAAGGTAGAGGTTACATAGGCTGTTCCCATAACCAATAAGGTATATCCCAGATAAGATCCTAGAGCAAATAAATCCCCATGAGCAAAATTAATTAATTTCATTACACCGTATACCATGGAATATCCTAAAGCAATCAGAGCATAAAATGAACCTATTGTCAGTCCATTTAAAAGTTGTTCAATAATTAATTTCATTAACCTCTACCTCAACAATCAGTATTTTTCTTGCTTATCTTTCCACTATAGAATAACTTCTATCATCATTAACTACATATAAATTTATTCCTGTACCTACACGGTCTCCTTTTTCATCAAACCCGATTGGTCCGGTAATACTCGGGAATTCTTCCATCTCATTTTTCAGGTAATCAACCAGAGCATCTGATTCTGTTGAGCCAGTTTTATCAATAGCTTCTGCTATAACCATCAGGGCATCAGCAGCATAAACAGACCATGGACTTGAAGGTAAAGTGCCATAAGCTTCCTGGTATTTTTCCTTAAATTCCATTGCTTCTGGATTGGTGAAATATTCAATCAATGCTTCCTGTGTCATATAACAACCGGAGGCATACTCTAACCCAGCAATTCTAATAAAATCTTCATTAATGGCAGCATCTCCACCGACAAAGACAGCATCGATGCCAATTTCTCTAGCCTGTCTTATAATTAAACCTGCCTCTGAAAAATAGCCAGTGAAATAGAATAAATCAGGATTTGTTTCACGCAACCTTGTTAACGGTACAGTGTAATCTGATTCACCGGGAGTAATAGCATCAAAATATACCAATTCGGCTTCTCCTAGATCCAAAACAGCTTTTCTGGCTTCTTCTGCTAAACCAAGGGCAAAAGAAGTGTTATCGTGCATAATGGCAACTCTTTTTGCGCCAAAATGGGGGGCAACTTCCTGGGCAAAAAACATACCCTGGGTATCAGTACGACCACAGGTACGGAAAAAGTATTTTAATCCTCTTTCGGATAACTCGGTAACAGTCGCGCCATAAGCAATATTGACTTTTTCAAATTTTTCGTAAATATCCGAAGCAGGCTGTGTGACTGAAGATCCGTAAGTTGCAATACTAGCCACTACTTCTCTCATGGATACCAGTTTCATTGCCGCAAGAGCACCGGCTTTTGGTTGGGCAGCATCATCCACTAATTCAATCTCGATCATTCTTCCGTCTAAAACTCCACCTTTTTCATTAACCATAAGAGCAGCTGTTTCGACACATTGTTTTGCCATTTCTCCTTCAACTGCTGCTGACCCGGTTAATGGACCCTGCAAACCGATTACTACAGGATCTTTCTGAGCTAATGCATTGACTGAAAGGCATAAAGTAACAATAACCAGTATAATAAAAATGTTTTTAATTCGTTTCATTTTCTCCTCCTTAAAATTATTCATAAAATTAACTTTTTTATTATTAATTCATTCTACTCTACAAATAACCACCTCCTTTATAATTCATCAGATATTCAGTTCATTTAGCTTAAAGTTTTACTAATTACAATAACAGGATAAAGCAATAAAACTAAACGACCGACGGTTCTAAGATTAATTCTCCTCTGGCAAATCTTCCTATATCCAATTTGTCAATTGGTAAATCAGTTTTTTGCCCTAAAATACACTGTGCTAGCATTTTACCAGATATGGGAGCCAACATAAAGCCATGACCACTGAAACCAACTGACATATAATAACCTTTTAATTGAGGGTGTTCTCCCAAAATAGGTTGAGAGTCGGGGCTCATATTATAAGAGCCTGCCCATTGTCTTACTACTCGAACATCCTTAATTGAAGGAATCAGGTTGGTCATTTTTTTGGCCATGGTTGTTACAAATTGCCAGCTTGAACCGGTGTCATGGCCCTTTTTTTCATGTTCAGGATCTCCGTAGCCACCTACGATGGTGCCGTTTGGAAGTTGTTGAAAATAAAAATTACGAGAAAAAGACATTAACATTGATTCCCATAAGGGAGTTATTGGTTCAGTTACCAATATCTGATGTCTTTGTGAATAAACAGGTATATCAACACCAGCCATTTCTCCAATTTCCTTAGCATATCCCCCTGCTGCATTCACTACTTTATTTGTCAATATACGCCCATGATTGGTCGCTACTGCCAAGATTTTATTATCTCTTATTTCAATCTCCTGGGCTTCGGTAAATTTAAAATATTTTACCCCCAGCCTTTGGGCTGCCTCTGCATAGGCAAATGTTGTTAGCATTGGATTTACATTGCCATCCTTTGGACAATAACTTGCAGCAAGCACATCTTCGGTATTTAAAGGAGGAACAATTTCTTTGGCTTCTTCAGGTGGTACTAGACGTGAATCGATTCCCAATCTATTTTGTAATTGTATGTTCTTTTTGAACTGAGAAACTTCTTTTTTAGTATATGCCAAAATCAAATAGCCTTTTTGATTAAATTCTATATCATAATCCAATTCCTCACTCAACTGTTCAAATACTTTGATACTATCCCTGCCTAAAATACAATTCATCTCAGTACCAAACTGTTGACGAATTCCTGCTCCACATCTTCCTGAGGAACCGTTAGCACATGTGTCTTTTTCTAGTATTACAATATTTTTTTGCCCTCTTTTTGCCAAATTATAGGCAATACTGCATCCTTGCACACCACCACCGATAATCACTACATCTGCAATATTATTCATGCTTTTCACCTGCTTCGTCTGCTAAAACTCCCAGGGGAACTGGCTTGGTGGGAGGACGAAATTTGGTAATCTGTATTTCTTGAGGCTTCTTGTTCAAATATCTGGCAATAGCATAGATTAATAATCTTTGACATGTCTTACCCTGACAAGGACCCATACCAGCACGGGTAATACGCTTAATTTCATCTAAGGTAGTATATCCCTTATCCAACTGTTTTCTAATCTCTCCCCAGGTAACATCTTCACAACGACAAATAATAGTATTATCATCCATTTTGCTCATCCTCCACCCTAATATTACGAATTACCATCGCTAACTCCTTAGGGACAATGATGGTGATTATGTTGGTTTTATTTTTTGTTCTTTGGACTCTAGCTACTTTTACGTCAGTCACTCTTTGTCCTGCCCTATCCAAGCCTGAAACAATCTGTCCCTTCTTTGGCAAAGGGAGCATTTCATAAGGAATCTTAAGTGATGCCTCTGTATCAGAATAATTTATATCAACTACAAAGATAGCCAACCCCGGACAAGCGGCAATACACAGACCACATCCGGTACATTTCTCATAATCAACTGCAGGCAGGTTATTAATATCTTCAAATGGCTGAATAGCTCCCGAGGGGCAACTGGCAGCACAGGGATCGCAAGGAATATTCTGGAAACACTCAACAACCACCACTGGTCCCTTCGCCAATATCTCGGGTGTAGGCAAAACACGCTCTAATTCTTCTTTAGTAGGTACACCATCAGCAGGAATAGACATGGACTCCTCCTTTTTCTATAGAAGCCTTATGAATACCTCTGACTATGGCTTCACTCATTGTATTATTTCTTAACTGAGCCAACAAGCTCTTATAATCATGATTAAGCTGTTTATAATCTTTGTGGTAAAAGCCAAGACTAGCAGCAGCGTTTAAACCTGCAATCTGACCTTCTATCATAGCACTGCTGGCTTCTTCGATTCCGGTAACATCTCCGGCAATATATATTTCCTCAGAGGAGGTTCTCATATTTTCATCACGCAATGCTACATATCCACAAAGTTCAGGAATATAATTCATTTCACACCGGCTTTGCCATAAAAGTTCAGAAAATGGAGATAGACCGACTGCTAGACAGATAGTATCTACATCCAGCTCTTTTTCGGTATTTGGTATGAAAGAAAAGTCTTTATCAATATTACAAATTGTAGCTCCTTCTACTTGCTCTTTTCCCCTGACCTCTTTTAATGTACAGGAGGTATAAATAGGAACTCCTAATCTTCTTATCTTGCTGGCATGAACCCAGTAACCTCCAATACAAGGCATGGCTTCCACAATTGCCTCAACCTTTATCTTGGCTTGCATCAATTGGTAAGCAACAATCAGACCAATATTGCCAGCACCGACCATAAGCACTCTTTCACCAGGTATGACACCATAAACATTCATTAACGTCTGGACAGCACCGGCACCATAGACACCTGGCAAATCGTTATTAATAAAGGAAAGCATATTTTCAGAAGCACCTGTTGCTACAACAAGACGCTTGGGTTTAACTTTAATTAATCTATTGCCATTCAGACCTTCTAATATTGTAAGGATTCCATCCTCATAATGACCGGTGGCAGTTGATTGTGTTAATAAATCAATGTATGGGGATTCTTTGATTTTATTAATAAAATTATTAGCGATATCTATACCTCGAATACCTGCAAATTGTTTGCTGGAACCAAAAAACTTATGGGTCTGTTTAATAAGTTGCCCTCCTAGCTCAAGACCATCGTCTACTAATAAAACTGTAGCGGAACAAGAAGCAGCAGTAAGAGCCGCAGCCAAGCCTGCTGGTCCACCTCCTACAATAACAATATCATACTCTTTCACTATTTCACCTTCTTTTTATTGTCTTTTGACAACCATTCCCTCTTCCAATTTGATAACACAGGTTCTGACATTGGCAATGCCATTCACAGTCATCAAGCAGGACGAACATTTACCAATAGCACAGAAAAAACCACGGGGGCGTTTAAGCTTTTTGCTATAGCTTAACACCTTGATTCCAGCTGCAACAAGGGCAGCTGCAATCGGCTCATCACTATAACCTTCTAATTTCTTTCCTTGAAAAGTAAATGTTACTTTTTCTCCATGCTTGAATTCTAAGATGGGATGCTCTTTTATTCTCATTTGAATTACTCTTTCTTATATTGATATTGAATTTTTAAATATTTCTTTTATCTATAATTAAAAAAACAGAGAATGTAATTTTCCATTCTCTGTTTTTTAACTTTAACCTGATAAATTATTAATTAGTGTACCTATTGCAAAAAATTTATATAAACTTAGCACTTTCAGTAATCCTATCTCCTCAATTATGTATATTATAATTGTAAATTTTCCCTGTTAGAATTTCCAATAATTTTGAAGATAACCTTCCATGGCTAAAAACAACCATTATATAAACAAGCTAACTGAAGATATTATAGCACTAACATACTTAGAAAAACAAATATTTTATCGATAAAATATTATTAAAACAAAACT
>CAZAJW010000261.1:0-1822 GCA_964485485.1 uncultured Atribacterota bacterium
CATTTTTTTCTTTATTATATTCCGGTAAACCAATGGCGATAAAAACTTGGTATTTTTTTGCATAATTTCTGATTTCATCTAACAATTGTATTGTTAAAATAGATAGTTCACTGTAAGTATTTATGATATGTGGTGCTAAAAAGTAGCAGGGATATACACATTCTGGAAGAACTATCAATTCAGCTTGAGATTCTGCTGCCTGTTTAATTAATTTTAATATTTTTTCTTTGTTTTCAGCATGATTTCTATAGGGCATTGCCTCTAACTGAAGGCAAGCAATACGAATAGATTGATTTTTCATAATACCTCTTTAATTATTAATCATAGTCCATCAGAAGAAGACCAGACAATCTTTTAAATGAATATATAAATATATTATAATCGAATTGCCTGAGATAACAAAATCTTTTAGATAGTTTAGTTATTGAGTAATAATTGTGGTTGTTTTAAAAATGATTAAAAAATGATAAGATAATTAAATAAAAATATCTGAGGGAATAATAATGGACCTTTTTCATCAGCAAGTAAAAAAAACAGCAAAATCAGCACCATTGGCAGATCGGATACGCCCGAAGAGTCTGGATGAATTTATCGGGCAGGAAAAGATAATTGGTAAAGACAAACCCCTACGCATGGCCATTGAAAAAGACCAGTTACAATCAATCATACTCTGGGGACCACCAGGTTCTGGTAAAACAACGCTTGCTATGATTATTGCCCGGATGACTAAAAGTAATTTTGTGCAATTCAGTGCCGTAACCTCAGGAATTCCAGACTTGAAAAAGATGATTTCGGATATTCATCAACGCTGGACTTATCATCAACAAAAGACTATTCTTTTTGTGGATGAAATCCACCGATTTAATAAAACACAGCAAAACGCTTTTCTCCCTTATGTGGAAGATGGAACCATTATCTTGATTGGTGCAACCACTGAAAATCCTTCTTTTGAAGTAATTTCTCCCCTGTTATCCCGTTCCCATGTTTATGTGCTGGAATCCCTGTCCGATGAAAACCTTTATCATATTATCCGGAATGCCTTAAAAGACAAAAAAGATGGGTTGGGCAATTTGTCGATAGAAATTGATGATGATGTGATTAAGTTTATTATTCAGCTTTCTTATGGGGATGGCCGTATAGCCTTAAATATTCTGGAGTTTGCAGCTATGGCGAAATCCCCTGATTCTGAAGGAATTATCAAGATAGATAAAAAACTGGTACAGGAAATTGTCCAGAAAACTAGCCTCCGTTATGACAAAAGTGGTGAAGAACATTACAATATTATTTCTGCCTTGCATAAAAGTATGCGTGATTCTGATTCAGATGCTGCACTATATTGGGTTACTCGTATGATAGAGGCGGGAGAGAATCCCCTGTATATTGCCCGGAGGCTCATTAGATTTGCTTCTGAAGATGTAGGGAATGCGGATCCCTCCGCATTATCAATTGCTGTTTCGGCAATGCAGGCAGTCCATTTTTTGGGTATGCCGGAAGGAGACCTGGCACTTATTCAGGCTGCTACATATCTGGCTAATGCACCTAAAAGCAATGCATTGTATAAAGGAAGACAGATAGCCGGAAAGGATATCAAGAAATATGGTCATTTACCAGTACCGAAGGTTATTCGTAATGCCCCGACCAGGATGATGAAAGATATGAATTACGGAAAGGATTATCAATATGCCCATGATTTCCAAGATGCCCTGGTTCAACAGCAGCATCTCCCGGATCAACTGAAGAACAAGAAATATTATTTCCCAACTGAACGGGGTTTTGAGAAAGAAATTAAAAGAAAAATTTTTTTAAGAGAAAAAAAATTGTC
>CAZAJW010000262.1:0-11135 GCA_964485485.1 uncultured Atribacterota bacterium
CCTGAAGTAACATTGGTTAACGTGGGTTATATAGGAGAAAATCTTCCACTGGATTTTGAATTGTGTTTGCGTATGAGGCAGGATATAATCAAAAAGGTCATAGTAGAAAAGCAAGAAGTAAAATTTGAAACATTTAAAGAAAATTGTTCAACTTTTATTTCTATTCCAATGTCTATTAAGAATGCAGGATTATCAAAAGTAAAGATTATACATGAAGCATATAGAAGAAAGAATTAAATTATCGCAACGGTCTCGATGATTACAGTAAGGCAGACTATAATTAAGATTGTATTGAAAATGACAAATTTATAAATACTATCAGGACATATCTATATGGAGACCTGTTATTCTTTGAATTTGATTACGAGACGGTGCACTAATTTTTGCAATAGAAATAGATATTTATACAGGTAATGTGCTGTGCTTAGTAATAGAGGCGGATATAACAAGTCAAAACTTCTACTAAAAAACTTTTTCCAACTTACAGATTATCTGTGACTTTGACCTTACTTAACAGTGAGCACGCTGCAATTTTCAACTTCATGAATTACAGCATGACTAACACTTCCGAGAAATAATTTTTTAAAACCACCTAATCCTCTGCTGCCAAGAACAATCAGGTCAAATCCTTCCTCATGAGCTACACTTACGATAGTATGGGATGGATGGCCTTCCTTTAAAATTGTACGGGTCTTGATGTTTTTCCCTTTAAAAAATTTTAATGCATCTGACAGGATCTTTCTTCTTTCATTTTTATGCGCTTTGGTCACTTTCCTATAACTTTCCATTTGTTCAGCTGAGATATTTCCTGACATAAGAGGCAAAGGTATATCACCTCTGTTGTCATAAACATGAATTATAGCTACTTCATCTGCATTGCATCCCTGGGCAATTATGGAAGCTTTTTCCAAGGCTCTTTTACTATACTCTGACCCATCGGTACATACTAAAATTTTCATATAATTCTCCTTATATTTTAATAATAAGCAATAGAATATTTGTAGAAAATGATTAGTTTTTTAATCTTGTGAATAGCCAAAAACCTATTATATTTTAGCATAGATAGGTGCAATTTGAAAGTTTTTTATCAGAGAATCATGCCAGCAACTAGTGATTGCTTTTTCTTATCTCAAAGGTTATTGGAATTAAATTTAATAGAAAAAGAAACGACATTCTTTTTCTAAAATAAGGAGGTAAATCTACCTGATGAAATACTTATAGTTAACCATCACACTATCTCTATACAATTGATTATACCAGAAGGCGAGCCCAATTTTCAGGACTTGGGAAATTCTTTCAATTAACCAAAATCGTAGGACAATATATCCTAACCTCAATACTCCAGTTTCTTAAGAAACGATTAAGGGAAGAAAGAACAGGGGGGGCTATTTGACACCTGTGGTACACGAAAAAAAATATCTCTTTACCTTCTTGGGTAATATCACTTACCTAAAACATCTCTATAGGGATCAAGAAGGCTAGTGAAGGTTAGTATTGTTGTCTATTGAATGAAGCATTGGGGTTATAACCCAATCAGTGTACCAGCACGAATTACCAGAAGATCACAGGCCTGTTCTCCTTTCTTACCGGTAGCGAGCATAATGCCTAGGAATTTCTCCAACACTGTTTCGGTGATTCGGTAAACTTTGAATGTATCCGCCAACAGGTTCAGATCCAAGGTAGCCAGACCTAAAAAGAAGAAGATACCTTTGACCAAAAGGTAGAGGAGGCCTTAGAAAAGACAAAGCGAACAGTAACAAAATCATCCCCAGAGAGCCTACTGTCTAGAAGTAGTTGCACTTTAATTAATCTGCAGAAGTAGCAGAAGAAAAGGGCAGAATTGAAATTTACTATCCTCCATAAGTAAGGGAAAGGTAAAAAGGTATCCTTCCTGAACATTCGATGCCAAAAAGTTCTAAGAAGGATAGGCCTATGCCGGTATTCGTAGGTCCCCAACAGGACAGGACTGGGTGACGCGATTAAAGAAGCTGATCAGTATTCATTCGTTGAATGATGAATAAAAGAAGAACATAGTAGTGATTCATTGAATATAATTTTATTATTATTCTGTTTTACTGTTCAAATTTACTTATCATCGTTTACAACATCACTTGGATTAATTTCCATTTTTTTTGAGGTAAGGAAAATGACCAAAATGTTGACAATAAAAAGCTTATCTGGTAATTTTGTATAAGAACAATTATTTTGTTTTTTATGAGGCCATTTAGAGCTCTTTAATGTTTTGCTTTGCGAATTTTCTTTAAGGGTAGTTTTAAATCATTAAATGCCTTTTAAAAAAAGATAGTATGAATTGTTCTACTATATAAAAAAATTTAAAGGAGGTCATGTAAATGACAGAATTAATTAATGAAGTATTTGGGAATCATTGGTTAAGTAGGATTGATGAATACAGACATACTCCCAGAGTGAATTTTGGCATTGGAGCGGCTTATAAGGTTGGGGAATTAGCTAATGAAATTGCCAAAAACAAAAAGTGCATCATCATTACTGATAAAGCACTAAGAAAAATTGGTTTAATAGAGGGGCCCAAGAAATCTTTAGAGAAGGAAGGTTTTACAGTTGATATTTATGAATCCGAAGTTAAAGAGCCCGAGTTGGCAGTGGTAAAAAAACTTATTAATTCGGTAAGAGAAAAAGATTATGGGCTTGTTGTTGGTATTGGTGGCGGAGCTGTTATGGATAATGCTAAGATTGCTGCTGTTATGTCGGAGACGCCTGGTGAAATAGAGGAATATGTTTGTCCGAATACTAAACCTTTAACCGGATCGAAACCAAAAATATTAATCTCTACAACCTCTGGAACAGGTAGTGAATGTTCCAATACGGCGGTAGTGATTGTACCTTGTGACATAGGACCCATTAAAACATGGATCACAGGTGATCCGGTTTTAGCTGATGCTGCTGTGGTAGATCCGAGTTTAACACTAGGATTACCTCCCAGAGTCACTGCTGGAAGCGGAATGGATGCTTTAAGTCATACTACAGAGGGTGTTTTATCTTTACAGGCAAATCCTTTCTCTGATGCCTTAGCCTTAAAAACAGCAGAACTTGTTTCTCAAAATTTGAGGACTGCATATCATCAGGGTAATAATTTAGAGGCAAGGTGGAATATGGCTTTAGCCTCTTCTATAGGTGGAACCGTTATTAGTTACCCCTGGGTGGCTGGACCTGCAACATTATGCCATGTAGCCTCCGAGGGTATATCAGCCAAGTATGGCATCCCTCATGGCGAGGCTTGTGGGGTATTGCTTCCTTATGTATTTTGGTATAATTTGCCCGATGCTTATGCTAGGAGGAAATTAATAAAAATAGCAGAGGCAATGGGAGAGGATGTATTTGGTCTTGAGATAAAAGAAGCAGCCCAAAAAGCCGTTACAGCTACTTTTAATTTATTGGAAGATATTGACCTACCAAGCAATCTCAAGGATTACAATGTACCAGAAAAGGATATTCCAGCGATTTCAGAGTATATCTTAAATAGAGCTGAAGAAATGTATTCGATGTCTCAGTTTAATCCGAGGAAGGCAACTTTAGAAAATATAAAAGACTTCTTTACTAAAGCACTCCAAGGAAGAGAATCGATAGGACTTTAAAAATTTTGTAGTTTTTTAGATATCGAAAATTGCCAGAAGGAGATGATAAAATGGAATCAAAACCGCTCACTCAATTATATGGATATGCTGGAAGGTTGTTGAGAGTCGATTTAACGAACCAAAAAATAAGTGTTGAAGAAATCAAGCCAGAAATGTTAAGAGAATTTTTAGGTGGCGTTGGCTATGGTGTCAAATTATTATATGATGAGCTTCCAGCAGGTATCGATCCTTTGAGTTCGGAAAATAAAATCGTATTTGCCACAGGACCTCTAACCGGTACAACAGCTCCTGGTTCAGGATTTGCTGAAGTTTGCTTTAAATCTCCCCTTACCGGGATTTGGGGCGAGGCTAGGTGTGGAGGAGAATGGGGTGGTGTTCTAAGAAAAGCAGGCTATGATTTTCTGGTCATAGAGGGCAGAGCTAAAGAACCGAAATATCTTTTAATCGATAATGATCAAGTAGAGTTAAAAAATGCAGAAGAGCTCAAAGGCAAAACGACGTCTCAGAAAGATAAGCTTATTAAAGAAGAATTAGCAGATGAAACAATCGAAATTGCCACTATAGGCAATGCAGGTGAAAAGTTAGTTAGATTTGCCACTATCATGATTGGAAGCAGGGCATTTGGAAGATGTGGAGCAGGGGCAGTGATGGGTGCAAAGAATTTACTTGCGATTGCCGTAAAGGGATGTAAAGAGATTTCTGTGGCTAAGCCAGATGAATTTTCATTAGCCTGTAAAGATGGTAACAAAAAAGTTTTAGCTACCACCGGCAAAGAAGGCATGTCCGTAGGTGGTACTACAGGCGATATACCTAATTGTGATGAGGCAGGGGATATTCCTACTAAGAATTGGAGGTCTAACTCTTGGGGAAAGGGTCAAGAGCTCTATGATCACTTTGAGAAGGAAAACTTAGTGAGAGCTAACCCATGTTACAAGGGATGTGTATTACGCTGTGGTAGGATTGCTGAGGTCAAAAAAGGTCAATGGAAGACTCCTGTACATGAAGGTGCCGAATATGAGAGTATTTGTGCTTTTACCTTCTTTGTATTAAATGAGGATATGGACGCTGCGGTACATGCTACCTATTTATGCAATGAATATGGCATAGACACCATCAGCACGGGTGCCGTGATTGCCTTTGCTATGGACTGCTATGAAAAAGGTATTTTGAGTCAGAAAGATACTGATGGATTAGATTTTACTTGGGGTAATCCTCATACCATCGTTGAACTAGTGAATAAAATAGCTAATCGAGATGGCATTGGTCAAATTCTAGGCGAAGGAACCAAGCGTGCTGCTCAAAAGTTCGGTAAAGGAGCAGATGCACTGGCAATTCAAGTAAAAGGTCTGGAAGGTCCAGCACATGATCCTAGATCCGGTAAAACGCTTGCTGTCATGTATGGGTTAAGCAATAGAGGGATGTGTCATATTCACCCGCTTGAAGGTATGGCTTATGATAGCGGTAAAAATGATTTTGGCCTGATTCCTTATGGGCTTCCTGACCCTCAAACAGTGGACCGATTTGCCGAGAAAGGTAAAGGGAAAATTGCAGCGAAGTTACAGGATTGGGGAGTTATACCGGATGTTGTAGGGATTTGTAAATTCTATATATATAATGGTTTAGGTCCTGGGGATCTAGCTAAGCAGATTTCAACATTGACTGGTTGGGATATAAATGCAGAAGAACTGTTAAACGTGGGTAAGCGTGTCTATGATCTCCAGAGGGCATTTAATGTTAGAGAAGGTATTAAGAAAGTTGATGATATGCTCCCGGAAAGAGTTCTCAAGTTACCGGAATTTGGAAAATATGCCCAAGTAAAAGATTGCGAAATTAAAGATTATCAGGGGATGTTAGAAGAATGTTATACGGAAAGAGGATGGCATCAAGATTGATAAAAAATTATATTAGATTAATAAAGATGTTCTCAACTGCTATAAGGTAGAATTAAATTTGGTTGAGTTTGATTTGATATAGTTTTTTGACCTGGTATATTCTATCTTGTATGTTAATAGGCACGTGAGAAGAATCAAAATAAATTGGTAAGGAGGTATTCTTATAGAAAAAATATAAATAAATGTTTGCTAGTTCACTACATCTTAATTTTTGGTGATTTTAAGTTTAACTTTTATTTAGTTAGGTTAGGATAGGAGAAAAAAATGATAAATAAGCTATCTAAGATACTTATTATGGTAATTTTATTATCCTTAGTATTAACAAGTTTTTCATCTGCAGAGGAACCAATTAGATGGAGAATGCAATCTTATGCTGGTCCTGCCCTCAATGCACATGTTGCTGCAAACGCAATAAAAGATTTTAATGAGGCGGCAAACGGGGAAATGGTCATAGAGATGTATTCAGCTGATCAGTTAGTGCCACATGGTGAGCTGTTTCGAGCATTACAGGAGGGGACAGTTGACGCAGTTGTTAGTGATGATGACTCACTAGCGGCTCCTGTAGATGTATCTATATTTGCAGCTTACTTCCCTATGGCTGCACGTTATGGACTAGATGTTAACGTGTTATGGGAGTGGTATGGATTAAATGAAATTTGGCAAGAAGCTTATGATGAGATAGAAAATGTTACATGGTTAAGCCAAGGGAGTTGGGACCCATGCAATGTTGCTACCACCAAACCAGTTAGGTCCCTTGAAGACCTTAAGGGATTAAGATTGTATGTATTTCCGACCGTAGGCAGATTCTTAGAAAAATTTGGTGTTGTTCCTGTGGTCATGCCCTATGAGGATGTTGAAATGGCTCTTCAAACAGGTATGTTAGATGGAGTTTGTTGGTGCGCCATTACTGAGGATTATACTGTTGGATGGGCTGATGTTACTGATTATTATCTGACCAATCCTATTTCTGGAGGATGGTCAGGTGGTTGGTTTGTTAACACTGAATCATGGGAGAAAGTACCTCCTCATCTACAACGGTTATTAAGACTGGCAATAGAAAAATCGCATTACTACCGACTGCATTGGTACTGGTGGGGTGAAGCTCACTACAGAACTCAAGGAGAAAAACTGGAACTTACTACCCTTCCCCCAGAGGAGTATAAGATAATAGAAGAAGCAGCATTAGAATTCTGGGACGAGATTGCTAAAAAGAGTGAGAGAAATGCCAGGGTGGTAGAGATATTAAAAGAGTACAGAAAAATCATGGAAGAAGCTGGGCCGCCTTACAGATACTGATGGACTGACTAATATATTAATGGTTTAAGCATAATATAGAGGTTCCCTTCTCTATCTTTATGGTAGAGAGGTATAAGGAAAGGGAACCTCTATAAAATTATTCCTTACTTAATAGATTAACAGAGAAGGGAAATTAGAATGATATGATTAAAATAGCAAAAATATACGTCCGATATATGGATACAATTAGTAAAATTGTAGGGCATTTTGCAAAGTTCTTGATTTTTGGGATGATAGGTATTCTACTTTATGAGACTATTACCAGAACCTTCTTTAACCATCCAAATATATGGTCAGTAGAAACAGCACAGTTTGTTATGGCTGCTTATTACACACTTGGAGGTGCATTCAGTCTGCTTATCGGTGGACACGTCAGGATGGATCTCTTATATGATAAATGGTCAATAAAACAAAAAGCTGTTGCAGATGCTATTACCTTTTCAATTGCTTTAGTGTACTTGGTAGTACTAATATACGGCGGCTTTCAAGGTATTAAATATGCAGCTAAATATAATCAGACCTCTTTTTCTTCATGGGCACCACCGGTGCTTCCTATTAAGCTTATTATGGTAGGAGGAATGTTTTTGATGATCTTGCAGATTATAGCTGAATTTATCAAGGATATAATGATTATTAGAGGGGAAAAGGAGCGTATGGGTTATGACAATTAGTTATGGATTTATGGCTGTTCTTATGTTTTCTTCGATGGTGATTATGCTCCTTACAGGGCGACATGTCTTTGCTGTTATCGGTGGGGTGTCTTCCATTTTTGCTCTATTTTTGTGGGGTAAAGGTGGTGTGGGGATGCCCTTTCAAGCAAGTTTTTCGCTGTTGGTTTGGTATCCGCTCTTAACTTTGCCATTATTCATTTACATTGGTTATATGTTTTCCAAATCAGGGATAGCGGATGATCTCTATGAAATGATACATGTTTGGATGGGTCCAGTCAGGGGTGGTCTAGCTATAGGAACCATTTTTCTGATGGCTATAATATCGGCTATAAATGGGTTAAGCGTAGCTGGTATGGCTATTGGAAGCACTATTGCTTTACCTGAAATGCTACATCGAAAGTATGACAAAATAATGATAACCGGCGTGATACAGGCTGGTAGTTCTTTGGGTATTATGATACCGCCTAGCGTAGTTCTTGTTCTTTACGGAATGATAGCCAGACAACCTGTTGGACGGTTGTGGATGGCCGGTTTTTTACCTGGTTTTCTGTTGGCAGGCTTGTTTATATTATATATTCTTATTAGATGTATTATTCAACCACAGTTGGGGCCAGCGTTATCAAAGGAAGAGCGGAATATTCCTTTCAAAAAGAAACTTTCGCTGCTTAGCGCTGGCATAGCTCCTATATTCATTATTTTTATGATGTCTGGGCTATTCTTTATGGGAATAACCAGTTTAGTTGAGAGCGCAGCGGTAGGTGCTACAACAATTACTATTGCTGCTCTTATCAAAAGGCGGTTAAACTGGAAGATAATGAATGAAGTACTGGTGAATACTTTAAGTGTTAGTTGTATGTTTATGTGGGTTATTCTCGCTGCACTTGCTTTTGGTGCCATTTTTGATGGTCTTGGTGCTGTACATGCGATAGAGGAACTATTTCTCGCATATGGCTTCGGTAGATGGGGGATATTGATTATGATGCAGCTTTCCTACATTCTGATGGGAATGTTTTTGGATGATACGGCAATGCTTATCATTGTTGCCCCTCTTTATGTTCCTCTGATTATTGATCTTGGTTTTAACCCGATTTGGTATGGTATTCTCTATACGATAACTTGTCAAATAGCATACCTAACTCCTCCATTTGGATATAATCTATTCCTGATGAGAGCGATGGCTCCCAAGGAGATATCATTGGGGGATATTTACCGATCGATAATTCCTTTTGTTTTACTTATGATGTTAGGTTTAGCCCTTGTAATAATATTTCCCCAAATAGCTTTATGGTTACCTGATTTATATTATGGAAATTGAAGTTATTAAGATAATAAGAAGTAAAATAATAGGGCTATAATTTTAAAATAACATTAGCGGCTAAAAAAGAGAGGGAGTTATATTTCCCGTAATTGTTTTTTACTTCTCTTGAGGTAAAATCAATTGGGTAATGGCAATGTCTTCATGTTGGACATTAATCAAGGTTTTCGAATCCCAATAGGGGGAATATTGAGCTTTACGGCCCTTCAGCATCCTGCTGAGGGGCATTTTTTTAAGAATATTTTTTTAAATTTTATAATAAAATAAAAAGGCAAGTAGTGCTTTTATAAATCAAGATTGGACAGTAGAGAAGTTTTCTTTAGAACAAAATAAAAATACGGAAAGAAGTAATTTTTTGGCCTAATTTTATCCAAACTGATACCAGCTGGCATTTAAAAGAGAGTATAAGTAATATTATCCGTTTCAAGAATTAGGTTATCAGACCCCTTGTGAAAGTTATCAAGAATATGTTAAAAATAAAGAACAAATACTGTCTTAAAATATATCCCCCTCAATAGGGAGCATTACATTGAATGAATTATAACCATAATTAAATGTAGCGAATAAATTGGGGGTAAGGAACTATCTTTATTGACATCACTTTTACGAAAGCACTATAATAAATTTATGATAAGATATAGTATGAGTAGTTACAGTGGAGTGTGTCATTAACACTAGATTACTTAAAGAGGTATTATTAATAAAAGGTATTTAGTGATGGTTCTGCCCGAATAAAATATTTTTTCCTGCTTAAAGAGGAAGGTAATTGCTATCACTTGGCTATATTCGTATAAGGATTGCGAAATGAAAGATTATCATAAAATGTTGATTAATATTACTCTTGAGGGATATTAGTGCAAATAAAAATACCTTACTCTCAGCGAATTTTCTAAATTAGAGAAGGGGGTGAAATTTAATTTAGAAAAATTAAAACAAAAGTTATTAAGTGACAAAAAAGGAGAAAAATAATGAAAAAGATAGTTAGATTAACAGTTTTTTTAGTTCTTGTGTCGTTAGTACTATTTAGTGTCGGAAGTCAGCTAATGGCTGCTTCTTCAGATGTGTTACGGCTTATTACCTGGGCTGGTTATGCACCAGAAGAACTTATTGCAAAATTCCAGGAAGAAACAGGCATAGAAGTTCAGGTTATTCTTAGTAATAACGAGGAGATGATCTCAAAATTGCGAGCTACAAGAGGCGGTGGATTTGACCTTGCACAACCTTCGCAGGACAGAATTTCTTCTGTAGTATCTGAATATGGTATTTATCAACCAATCGATTATTCAAAGGTTAACCTTGACCAGCTTGATCCTTCTTTAGTTGAAGCCGTTAGAAAGAACACTCTTGTTGATGGTGAATCCTATGGAGTACCTCATGTTTATGGGACTTCAGGACTCGTTGTTAACTTTGAAAAAGCACCGGATGTAAAAGATTATAAAGATTTACTTGATCCTAAATATACCGGAAGAGTTTCTTATAGGATGGTAAGACCTACTATCATTGGTATGGGATTTTCCTTTGGGTATGACCCATTTGCACTTTACAATGACCCAGTGGCTTATCAGGAATTTCTTGATGATATTTCAGAGAAACTTATTGCTGCTAAACCTGTGGTAAGATTTTACTGGGATAATGGTGATCAACTGCTTGAATCAATAAGATCAGGTGAAGTATGGGCAGCAATGGCATGGGAGCAAGCAGGATGGAAACTCCACGAGGAAAACCCGAATATAGACTATCTTGCTCCAACCAGTGGTGCATTGGCATGGGTAGATACATTTGCCATTCCATCAAAATCTGAAAATGTTGAAGGGGCATATAAATGGATTAACTTTATACTTAGACCAGAAAATGCAGCAGTCTTTACTAATAAAGAAACATATGGTACAGCATCAAAAGATGCTGGCAAATATCTTGAACCAGAAATTGCCGATAACTTTGCCAGGGGATTACCTCCCGAAGTTCTTGCAAACATAAACTGGTATCCTCCAGTACCTGTAGGTCTTGAAGAAATGGAAGGTAAAGTCATGGATATAATCAAAGCAGCAAAATAAGCTAATTAAGCAGGCAGTGTTTCCGCTGCCTGCTTTTATTAGTGCGCCCAGCATGGGTGATTACTAGTCGGTGAAAGTCCGATATGGGGGTTGATAGTGCCAACCATTAGCTATAGACAAGGGTGTCCATCGCGAGGTGGAATCTGAAGGAAGTCGGCGGCAAAGCTCTGGTCTGAGGAATACGAACTACATATAAGGCATATGCTTGTGGGTAAGTTTGCTAAACAAAACAAAGCCCAAAACTATCCGAAACAGGCGGTGTAAATGTAGCAGATAGATGGAGTGAAAGTAAT
>CAZAJW010000263.1:0-2722 GCA_964485485.1 uncultured Atribacterota bacterium
TTGCCTATATAAATTATCTTTTATTCACATTTGATTTGTTTTAATCAATTATTTATTTATAGACCCCTATCTTTTTTTATTCTCTAAGAGTCTTTATGGAAAAAATATGTATGCTCACTATTATTGCCACCAGCAGTAAAAAAATCCTGACTGAAAAAATTTCAACAAAAAAAATTGAAGCTAAGATGGTAATCCATAATAAAGAAGCAGTCCATACCTTGATTTTCATAGCAATGCCATTACCCTCACGGTAATTTTTAATATAATTTCCAAACCATTTATTATGCAAAAGCCAATAATAAAAGCGGTCTGAACTCCTGGCATAAGCAGCTGCTGCAAGCAGAAGAAACGGAGTGGTTGGTAGGATAGGTAAAAAAATGCCAAGCATGCCCAGAAAGACAAAAAATGTTCCTGCTATGATTAAAGCTATCCTAAAAAATTTATTTTGTGACTTATTAATCCCTTCAATTCCTCCAATTTTCGGTCTACTTTAAAGATATAGGCATCAGCAGATAATCTAACAATTTCACTGATGCCTATATCTTTTATTTATTATTTATTTTCCTACTTTGGAATATCACTAAGCTTTATGCCGATAGCAGCAGCACTTTTAATTTTAAATATTTTTAAATATCTTTTTGTTAACTGAATTGTAATTGTATTAAAGAAATATGTCAATGTAGCAAATTGTCTCATTAAATAAAAAATAAATATTTCGATAGCTTACCCTTATTACTGCTGTTGCAATTGAAATTGATGAGGTAAACAGGAAGAAACGAATTACCAGGAGAAGATATTGTTTGATTATGATTGAAGAAAAATATTTGAAAAACATGAATTATAATGTTTTTTTATAATCAGTGAAAAACTATCAAACAGAGGAGCGTCAGACTGTATTATGTTATGTGCAAATAGGTAATTTGCAATAAAAATGTTACATAGGTGCAATTGTATATCAGACTTTTTTGTGATATTTTAATAATAAATTTATTCCCCAATTCTTTTAAGAAATATTAAACGGGTAAAGCTTATGGCACACATGGTTGGAAAATCAGCTTATAAAAAATTAGAAGAAAGACTTAATAAATTCCCTCAAGGCACACCTCCTTCTGATTCCTTAAACAAAATTTTAAGCATCATTTTTAAGGAAAAAGAGGTAGAATTGGTTTCTCAATTACCAATCAAACCTTTTACGGTCAATACTGCAAGCCGCATCTGGAAATTAAACAAACTACAAACTGAGAAAATATTAGATAATTTGGCCAGCAGGGCAATTCTTTTAGATTCAGAACATAAAGGAGTAAAAACATATATCCTTCCGCCACCAATGGCAGGATTTTTTGAATTCTCCATGATGAGGACAAGACAGGATATCGACCAAAAACTCCTTTCCGAATTATTTTATCAATACATCAACATTGAGGAAGACTTTGTAAAAGATTTACTTTTCGGTAGTGAAACATATCTGGGGAGAGCTTTAGTACAGGAAACATCACTGTCTGATGATAATCTTATTTCAATTCTGGAATATGAAAAGGCTAGTCATATT
Organism: uncultured Atribacterota bacterium; assembly: GCA_964485485.1. Taxonomy (GTDB): domain Bacteria; phylum Atribacterota; class Phoenicimicrobiia; order Phoenicimicrobiales; family Stramentimicrobiaceae; genus Oleincola. The sequence goes on from CAZAJW010000263.1 coordinate 1,550, forward strand.
ATCAAAACCGCTGCTCATATCGGTATCAGTATCTGCTATTGCCGTCATAAAATGTATCATTTAGGAAAAGCCTGTGATGCACCTATGGATATTTGTATGACCTTTAACAATGTGGCAAATTCCCTGATAGAGCACAATTATGCTCGCAGAGTTGAGGCCTCGGAATGTATGGATCTGCTACAAAAAGCCTATGAGCATAAACTAGTCCAATGTGGAGAAAATGTAAAAAACAATGTCAGTTTTATATGCAATTGCTGTAGCTGTTGTTGTGAATTCCTGGTTGCGGCAAAAAAATTCGGGATGACTCATCCAGTACAGACAACTTCATTTATTCCAAAAATTGATGATGATACCTGCACAGCTTGCGGAAAATGTATCAATGCATGTCCGGTCAATGCTATTGAACAGATTCCAATTGACCACCAAACCAATACCAATGCCAGGGATAAAAAAGTTAAAATAAATACGGAAATATGTCTGGGATGTGGAATATGTGTAAGAGAATGCCCAAGTAAAAGTATTACCCTTGAGAAGCGTAAAGAACAGATAATCACCCCGGTCAATTCAGTTCATCGGATAGTCTTAATGGCTATAGAAAAAGGGAAACTTCAGAACTTAATTTTTGACAATCAGGCCTTTGTTAGCCACAAAATAATGGCTGCCATTCTTGGTGCTATCTTGAAAATGCCTCCTGTAAAACGGTTGATGGCTAGCAAACAAATGAAATCAATTTATCTGGAAAAGCTCCTGGAGAAATTTTAATCCTTAGTAATATTACTGGTAAAATATACTTCGCTTTCCCAAAAACTTCCGAATAAACTTCATCTTACGGAATGTAAATCCAGGAGTTCAATAGTTCAATTTTTTCTTAATATACTATTACTATTATGCTATTATGGAATCAGTTCTTGAATTATCAATTTTCTTCATTTTCCTCCTTCTTAACTATCTTTTTAATTATTGTTGTATAATGCAAACCAAGATATTGCCCAATCTCTTTTAAAGCATAGCCAATTTTTGGTTTGCCTGATATATTTTGTCTCTTTTTTATCCTTTGTCTGAAATATCTTACCTAAGGGCGCTCTTATAAGTAAATATCGCACCCGCAAAGCAGGTGGCTTTAAGAAACCCTAAAAGGGGGTAATTCTCTGTTTACTTTTAGTTAACCTTTTT
>CAZAJW010000264.1:0-1753 GCA_964485485.1 uncultured Atribacterota bacterium
CTCTATTGTGTTTATTCCGCCAAATCCACAGGCTAAAAACAATTGTCTATATTTTTCTTTAAAAGTAAATATTGTGGTGTTCTTTTTCCCTAAAAATTAGCTTCAAACGAAGAAATATATCCCCTATTTATAACTTTCTGTCAATAATAAAGATTTGCCCCCCTTGTCTTCCAGTTTTTTGGGGTCTTCCTATACATATAATTAGCTAAAATTGTATTTTCATAATAACTATGATATGTTAGGAAAACCAAGCAAAATTATTAAGGAGGACACAATGAAAGATTTTACTTTTCAAAATCAGACAAAGATTATTTTTGGTAGAAATGCAGAAGAAAAACTAGGAGAAGAAATAAAAAAATATTCCCAAAAAATACTTCTTCACTATGGTGGGGGGAGTATTAAAAAGATAGGTCTTTATGATCGTGTTAAGAAAATATTAAAAGAAGAAAATATTGATTATATCGAATTGTCAGGGGTTAAACCAAATCCCCGCCTTTCTTTAATTAAAGAGGGTATTGATATATGTCGTAAAGAAAATATTTCTTTCATCCTTGCAGTGGGTGGAGGTAGCGTTATCGACTCTTCCAAGGCTATTGCTGCAGGAGTTAATTATTCTGGAGATGTCTGGGATCTATGCCTTAAAAAAGCAGAAGTGAGTAAACCACTCCCTGTGGGAACAATCTTAACTATTCCCGCAGCAGGAAGCGAGTCAAGCCCTGCTGCAGTTGTGACCAATGAGGAGGGTTGGCTCAAAATGCCTATAAAGTCTGAGGAACTCAGACCAAGATTTTCTATCTTAAATCCAGAAAATACTTTTTCTTTACCCAAATATCAAACAATTGTCGGTATTGCCGACATTATGGCTCATCTTATGGAGAGGTATTTTACTCAAGAGAGCCACGTTGATTTGAGTGACCGACTAATTGAAGGCAATTTACAAAGTGTAATTAAGCATGCACCTCTAGTGCTGAGCAATCCTTCTGATTATAATTCTCGAGCTGAAATTATGTGGGCTGGTACTGTTGCTCATAATGACTTATTCTCTTCGGGACGTGTGGGAGATTGGGCTTCACATAAGATAGAACATGAACTCAGTGCACTTTATGATATTCCACATGGTGCAGGATTAGCGGCAATTATGCCTGCCTGGATGAAATATGTCTATAAGGACAATATAAATAAATTTGTACAATTTGCGCATCGGGTTTGGCATATCGATCCTGATTTTGAACAGATTGAAAAAACTGCTTTAGCTGGTATCGAGCAATTGCAATCATTCTTCAAAGAACATGGCTTGCCAGTAACATTACAAGACCTTGATATTGGAAATGATCGATTTAGAGAAATGGCAAAAAGATGTACCACTAACGGAGCATTTGGGAATTTTAAAAAATTAAATGAGGACGATGTTTTTAATATATATCAGTTAGCAAAATAATAATATTAAGATAAATTATTTATCGGGTAAAGCCTAAATATAGCGATCAAACTGTTATTTTTGATATTTCTATATTTAGGCTTCCTTAAATTTTATACAATTCTCTTTCTTAATTTTTTAACTATACTACTTGACCAAATATTTTATATTTGCATGTTATTTTTCAATTATAGACCCCTTTTATTTTTTTAATTTTTTCCACTATTCCTTATTCTGCTTAGCTAACGCTTTTGCTTGAATTTCTTTTACTCGAAATGCTACAATCTTCCTAATCAGTTTCAAGGGAATTGGTTTATCGATGGGGAATTGTACCGA
>CAZAJW010000265.1:0-2608 GCA_964485485.1 uncultured Atribacterota bacterium
GGACTGCGTAAATCATAGCGAAAATCGATATCAAACTCAAAAATCATGGCCATTTTTTTGGTGGAAACCAACCATTGAAAATATCTCTTACCGGATTCACCAAACCAATGCTGGGAGGCAGTAACAATTTCTTTGGTAACCATTTTAAAGGCAACCAATTCTCCGACAGAGCGAAGCTGCTCAATGGATGAATATATCTTAACCTGTCTTCCTGAACCACGCGGCCGAAAGAATATCCACCATATTAATATAAAAAGAATAAATGCAGAAACGAAACCAATAATAGCAAAGAGAAAATTCTCCGGCATTTTTCTGCAACTCCTTTCTATTTATCTTTGTTGAAATTGTGAACCAATTATAATATTTTCCGTTCTAAATCACAATACTTGTAATATACCAATAACTAAAAACTTTATTTTATAACCGATACTCTTCTATTCTTTCCTCCCCCTCACCCTAACCCTCCCTCCGAGGGGAGAGGGAAATATTAGAAAAGGATAATTCTATAATAATAATTATAAGATATCTTTTGGGAGAGTTTGTGAGTTGACTTTTGGCACAATATCTCATTATTTTTATTGTTTTTATTGGAATAGCTTTCTTTTTTGTTCGATAGAATCAAGTAGAGATTCATATGAATCAATAAATTTTTTCACTCCATCCGTTAACAACTGTTGACACACCTCATCAATCAAAATCCTCCGGTCATCAAGATGGGAAAGTACCAGTTGATCCCGGGAAGATTCATCCGAAATGGCATTTTCCACTTTTCCATGATCCAAAAAAGCCTCAATGGTTTCTTCCGGCATGGTATTCACCGTATTGCGTGCGATTAGTTCCTGGACATATTTAATATCAGAATAATTCGGGTTTTTGGTACTGGTAGAAGCCCATAAAACTCGTTGAACTGCGGCTCCCTCGCTAGCTAATCCCTGAAAACGCTCTAGCGAAAAGACACCCCTATATTCCTGGTAAATCAGATGTCCATTGGCAATTGCAGCCTTACCAAGCAAACCTTTTAACTCACTTTTTTGCATCGGGCTATCTTCCTGATTCATCTGCTTTTCCAAAATAGAATCAATCGCACCATCCACACGGCTAACGAAAAGACTAGCCACCGAAGCAATACTACTAATGTCTTTTCTCTTAAAATGTGCTTTTTCGATACCATTAAGATAGGCACGTGCACTTTTGATATACTGTTCACGGGAAAAAATAAGAGTAATATTGACATTAATACCCTGACTGAGCAGGGTTTCAATTGCCGGGAAACCTTCTTCTGTGGCAGGTACTTTTATCATCAAATTTGACCGGTTTACTAACTGAAAAAGTCTTTCAGCCTCCTGGATCGTTCTATCGGTGTCATGAGCCAGGTGAGGATTGACTTCCAGGCTGACATACCCGTCTTTTTTGCCGGTTTGCTGATAGACGGGCAAAAACATATCACAGGCATCCTGAATATCCCGAATGGTTATATTATCATAAATTTCTTCTTTGTTTTTTCCTTTCTGGGCAAGCTCGCGAATAATAGGGTCATAATCATTGCCGGTTTTGACTGCTTTGTCAAAAATAGTGGGATTGGAAGTAACACCCACAATACCATTATCAATCATTCTTTGCAGGTGACCCTTGTCAAGAATTTTTCGACTGATGTAGTCTAACCAGGGACTTTGCCCAAAATCATAAAGTTGATGCAAAAGGGTTTTCATAATAGTACCTCCTTTATATCATCTTTAATAGTGGTTTGTTTCGGAAATTACGGATATTTATCTTTTCTTCAGTATACCATATTATCGATAACAGTATAAATAATATCAAAAAGGGCGGACAGGCAGTTTTTTTATTTTTCGACTACTTATTTAATGACTTTTTAAGGCATATAAGTAATATGGATTTAATTCAATATTACTGTTGGCTTATAATTTAGGAATACTACTCGGTCAATGACTCAACTTTCATCTGACAGGCAGCAATTAAGTCCTGTGGGTTGATTTTTATCTGTAATCCACGCAATCCCGCACTGATTAAGATAAACTGATATTGTAATGCGGTTCGGTCAATATATAAAGGATAGGAATGTTTTAGTCCCAGGGGGGAAACTCCCCCTCTAATATACCCGGTTTGCTTGTTAATCTCCCTGATAGGAATTAACTGCACCTTCTTGTTCCCGCTGATCTGGGCAAATTTTTTCATATTAAGCTCAGAATCACCGGGAACGCAGGCTACCATCTCTCCGGTCTTATCACCCCGGGCAACCAACGTTTTAAAAATTTGAGCCAAGGGAATACCGGTCTCCCGAGAAACATGTCGGGCACTTAAATCCGTTGAATCTACTGGATATTCTACGATTTGATAATCGATATTTAATTTATCCAACAAACGAGTTGCATTAGTCTTTTTCAATGTTATATAAACCTTCCCGTAATAACATTATAAATATGAGTCTTCTTAATTTATTATTCAATATTACTCTGTATCAGCTAATAATTCGGCAATCTGGACTGCATTTAAGGCAGCTCCTTTTCTTAAGTTATCAGAAACTATCCACATAATCAAACCGGGGTTGAACACCAGGTCTTTTCTGATACGGCCTACAAATACGTCATCC
>CAZAJW010000266.1:0-2825 GCA_964485485.1 uncultured Atribacterota bacterium
ATATCAGCATTCCAGGGAAACACAGTAACTATAAAGTTTGAAGCGGAGGATCTAGGAGATGAAATATATGATACGGCAATTCTTTTAGATAATATCAAAATATATTAAGAAATAGAATCAAATTACACTGTTTAAATATATTTAAATGGACAAAAAGAAGAAATACTGGATAGCCATTCTGAAACACAAAAAACTTTTCAGAATGGCTATTTTCATTGGAAAGTTTAAAAACAAAATAATATAAAGCCATACCAGAAAAAGGTCTCGACCATAACTAAGAGGGATCTACAAGATGTCCTATGAAAAGAATAGTTTCCGTTTCCACTTCCTCAATGATAAAAAGGAAGGGCTTGTTGAACTCCAGAATCTCTGGTCTTCTCCTTAGTTCAGGAATTGATACCGGTTCCTCCATAATAACGGTTGCTGCAGCTGCCTCTGTTCCTTGTTCGTCAATCTCGATAAAGGTCTTATGAATAATCTCATCAATAAATACATTTTCTGCCTTTTCTATATCCACCATATTTGAAAAGTTTGCTTCTATCATGTTAAAAGCTTTCTTTATTTCCATCCTTTTCAATGCATCTACCAGAGATAAGCTACTTTCAATTTTGAATTTTGGAACTCTTAGAATTATTTCATTGTTTTCCATCTCTTCCTTAAACTGGTTAAATGTCTCTATGTCAAAATTCTGGTAAAACTCTACTAGACCTTTTTCGGGCATAAATGCATAAAAGCTATAACTGCCCTTACTACCAAACTCACTTTTATAATTGATAGTTACTGCTTTTAGGTCTTCTCTGATCAAATGTTTATAATAACCTTCTTTTTCCATCATATCAACATTCACTTTCCTGTTGCCATAAAAGACCCTTTTACTAGTTTCACTTTTTTCAAATTCATTTGCCCAAGGTGCCTTAAAATGGATCGCATTTAAAAGGATAGAAACTGTCGTCTCATCTATTGGTCCGGAATCAATTATATCTTTTATTTTATTATTGGTTTTTTCTTTAACCCATTCATTTATCGGTTCTCCGGTTTTAGGAAGGTAGTTAATTTTTGCCTCAAAGTATTCTTGGGCATCCTCTTTGTAATTTTCTAGAAAAGGATAATCATTTTTTAAGAATAAGGCATTAGCGATAGAAACCTTTGTTTCGTTAGTTGCTTCTTCAAGATGTCTTTTTAGTGCTAAGGAATTTTTTTTAAAATCTTCTAGTTCTACTTCAGAGATGCCTAAAACATTGGCCATTTCTTTTCTAGTCTCTCCATCTGCTCCTATGTAGGCCATAGAAAGGGCGCCGTGGATACCATAGGGAGAAATAAAAAGATTTTCATTTTTATCAATAAGCATAAAAAAGATGGATAACGAAAAGTCCTTGGCTGAATGAATTTCTTCTGGATTGACATTATAATCAAACATAAAATCCTCTTTTGGGGAATCGGGACGGCGAATTATATAAAAAGTAAAAATGCTAATTATAATTATGGTAGCTAAAATAAAGGTTATTTTTTTCATATTCATATATATTTATTAAATTATAATTTGTTAAACTATATCATAGCTCATAACTTTTGTAAAAATTCACTCTCTCCAATTAATAATTGAGCCGGTATTTATTTCTTCTTAGGATATGGCGAACAGTTCTTTGAGTCCCGAAGGTTCTGGTTGCCTCAGAGATGTTGCCCCTGTTGGTTTTCAGATATTCAATGACCGCCAATCTGGCAGTTTCGGGACTGACCTTCCGTAAACCCTTATAATCAATCCTTGCCCCTTGTGTAATACGGTGTTAAGTAATCATATAACCTCCACTTGATTTTCTCAGGGTATATTTCTGCTAATGCTAATACTTTTCTGATATGCTGAGAATAACCATAATTTAAAATTTGTATAGTATGTCCTGGATAACGCACATCTTTTATTTGTGTTGATTTTACCAAAATGATAGTATATGTATTATTAATATGGAAAAGAAAATTAAAAGAATAGAGGTTATTACCAAAGCACTGCTTATATTTTTTTGTTTTTTCGCTTGTTATGTTATTCTTTTCAAACCCGAACATGAAATTTTCTGTTTTGGAAAACAAATTGATCACCTTATTTTCTTTTCACCGTTAATATTGGCAATAATTTTAGCAATCGCGCTTGAGATAACGGTAATTTTAATTCGAAGAAGACATAAATTATCAACCAGCAATTCAATAAAGACATTTTTAAAGTTTCTGGCGTTTTCTCTAATTTTTTATTTATTTGTTTCTCTAATATTCTCTGCTCCTGGCGGGCAAAGAGGAAAGGCGATAGACGCAAGAAAAAAAGCAGATTTAATCAAAATACATCAAGCCCAAGAGATGTTTTATTCGAATAAAGGAAGATACGCCGTTTCTTTAGAAGAATTATTTAGGGAAACAGGGGAGATGAATATAGACACGATGCTTGCTGAGGCAGAAAGATTCAATATTATTTTTCAAGAAAAGGAAGATCCAAAAACATGGGAGGCTTACACTTATTTAAGGGAATATTGTATTGAGATATGCAGCTCGAAAGAATCAAAAGTCATTTATATTTGTGATGAAAAAGGATGCAGAGAAGATGTTCTAATCAACACAGGCACCCCTGCGCCGTAGCTATCCATAAACAAATTTAATATTGTATAATTCCCGGGGTATAGGAGTGCCAATTGGGTTGTAGCCGCAAATTAGTCTTACTATTTTTCTTCCAATAACTAAATTAAAATACATTGGAATATCCCAGACATGATTGGATTAATTAGAAGATCCTAATTAGTCATTCAAACCCATCAAAGCAACCTGTAACCGTTGCCATTCCTGCA
>CAZAJW010000267.1:0-4191 GCA_964485485.1 uncultured Atribacterota bacterium
GTTTTCCTGCTCCGAGAGTAATATTAAAAGGACTGTTGTGTGCAGAGTTAAATTTAAAAATTAACTCTGCACCGACAGATGCATTTATTTTGTGATGGAAAGGAATGAAGCTTCCTTCCCAGGCACGGCCGGCATCTAAAAATAGTGAGCCGGAAATTCTTTCTAGAAAGATAGAAGCCCAGTCAAAACCAACTTTTTTTTCTACTGTTTTAATGGGAAAGCGATATTCCAAACTGCTGCAAAGTAGATTTTCCCCATTGAAGGAAGAAGAAGAAAAACCTCTCAATGGAAAAGAACTGTTATTAATAGAACTCAGTCCGGTGTTGCTTATATTTCCGCCCAGATGAAACTGTTCTTTTTCATTTAAGCCTTTTGATGCCGCACCGACAACCAAACGAAGAGCCATAACTTGATTTTGACCGGAAAGAGGAAAATATTTTCTACCATCAAAGAGTAGTTTGGTAAAGGTTAAATCACTACCCAGTATTTTATTGGCATGTTGATAGCTTAAAGAAAAAGAAGAGCCTATTTCAGGGCTGATAGAAGACTGATAGCTTTCTGTATCATTATAGCTATATCTGAGAACAAGAGAGTTGATTTTTCTAAAAGAGCGGTCTGTGTTATTATTATCTCCTACCTTGAAACTATATAAATCGTTTTGAAATCCCAGGGAAATATTTTCATTAAAATAACGGGCAGTGTCCTGTTGAGAAGTGTAACCTTCCCGGGGAAAACTTACTTTAGCCTGAAATCTAGAGGTAGTGGATTCCGGGTCGAAAAAATTATCTATCTGTTTATCTTCTAGCAATGTTTCACCCTGCCAGGAAAGTGAAAATATTGGTTTATGTGCATAATTGATAAATTGAATATCGTAATAGAGAGAAGGATTCAAGATACCCCAGGCCACTTTTACGGGGAGGTTATAAAATTTTAAGTAGTCTTGCGCTAAACTGGAGAAACCAAAGTATAGGTCGTTTGAAGTAGAGGCAAAATAAGGGGTCCAATAAGTTGGTAATATGCTATCCCAAGGAGAATAATCCTTAATGATACAGGGGACGGTTCTCTGTTTGTTGTGTTTATCAACAAACAGAGAACCGTCCCCTGTATCAGGGATATCCACTGATTTCCATAACAGATTTTCAGTTTTTGATAAATGTAATTCATAACCTGAAGAATGATATTGAATGAAAGCCAGTTTTTTCCCGTCAGGTGAAATTGCCGGTTCAAAGGCTCCCGTAAGAACGTTAGTCAATCTAAATAACTGCTCATTTTCTACATTATATGCATATAGATTGAATATTCCACTTCGATCTGAAGAAAAGAAAAGGTATTTTCCATCTGCTGACCAATTGGGGCTGATATCGGTAAACTTGTTCTGAGTAATAGCCTTAGTAGATTGAATTTGGTTATTCTTGTCAAGCTTTATTATATAAATATCCTGATAACCATTTTTCCATAAGGAGAAAGCTATTTGATTGCCATTAGGAGACCAGACCGGTTGGGAGATCTGGGTACCATCACTAAAATCAGTAAGATAGGTGATATTTTCAAAAGATATTAAATTTGTTTTAGAAAAATTATTTTCAATTTGGCTAACAGATTTTTCATTAAAATTATCTAGAAATTTTTGTTCAATAGAAAAAAGAACCAAATTGTTATTCCCGGCATCGTTAAGAACAGCTATGATTTTGTTCTGTGATTGATGAGGATGCCAGCTAGGGTCTTTTATCCTCATTCCATCAGATAGCCTGATTTGCTTACCGTTTTCCAGTTGATATAAAAAGAGGTCATGATAATGATAGTATTTCTGATATTTGGATAGTTTAGTGTAGAGAACGTATTTATTATCTGGTGATAAGGTATAGGAAGTTCCGTGACCACTAGTCCTATTAATAAGAATATTTTCATTTTTACTGTCAGGGTTATATTTACGAATAGTTGGATATAATTGTGTATTGTGAACTTTGTAAAGCAGAGAAGCTTTGTTATTGTCCGAGTTTGAGAACCATATTGGGTCATCAACACAGTATTGGTGTTTAGTTATTTGTTCTGATTGGGTAAGTTCACTGAATTGGTATACTTTTTCTGCCTGATGTTGATAGGATTCATGCTGTTCATCCTGCCAATTTTCATAGAGCTTATCTTGCGTAATGTCGAGTGCCTTTTTTATAGCCCAATTCATTCCCAAAAAAGGATAGGCACAAAATATCTCACTAATGTCAATGAGTTTATCTTCACCATATTTTTGAACAATATAATGAATTATAGATTGTCCGTAAATATACGGAACATTTCCACCTGGCCAGGATGTGAGATAAGAACCGGCCAAAAGTTCTAAATTTTTGGGTTGATTTTCTAAAAAATCTGTACGAAGGTACATGTCATATCTGGTATCTTTTGCACGGCCTCCCGTACTCCATTTACTTTCATGATAAATAGCTAATCCTTCGATAGCCCACATTGGCTGTAATGCATTTGGAGCAATTATTTGACCTAAAAAGAAACGAAGAAAGGTTGTTCCTTTCCTGGTCATATCAAAATGGGCTAAGTGGGTATATTCATGAGTTATTAGAATCTTTAGCCAGCTTTCAAATTTTGTATCAAAGTTTTTAAACCCCGGTGCAGTAAGATTTATGCGAATAGAACGATGGGGGACTGCCGTGGCAAATCCATAAACAGAATCACTAAAGTCTTCTAGGATAATGGCAATTTTTTGATTTTGTTTAAAAGGCTCGTCAAAATATGGAGTTATTTGGTTATAGGTTTCTTCGGCTATTTCAGCTACATTGATAGCAATTTGCTGGTATTCAAAAGATGTATGTATAGGACTTTCCCTGGGAAAAATGACTGAGAAATGAAGACTTTCCAAGACCTGCCAGTCAAGAGACGGGTCATATAGTTTTGCCTGTGCTGGTATAACACAAAACATACCCAAGAAAAGGGAAATAAATATTAAAGAAAAAATAAAAAATATTTTAATATTTTTTTTATTAAGTATACTTATCAAAGCACAACCTCTCTTGATTGCAGTTATACAATATTAATATAACTTGTTTTGCAAATCCTTACAACAAAAATAAATAAAAAATAAGATATATCTTGGAAACTATAATCATATTCAGGTATAATAAAAATTAATTTTGCATATGCAACGGAGGTATATTTTGGTAGAAAAAAAGGAAAGATCCAGAAAGAGTTCCAAGTCAATGAAGAAAAAATGGTTTGACATATTGTTTTACACTATGAGTGCATTAGTTATTTTAGTATTACTATTTATTGGGCTTAGGCAGAGAGGGTGGCTGCCTTTATGGATTGATAATTTGCCATCTTCGCAGATTTCAGAAATATCTGAAGAGGTCAGAGAAAGAAGATCTGGATTTAATATAATTAATGCTCATGAGCATGTGCAAAGCGAAGAAAATATTCCTATGTTGAGAAAAGCCATGGAAGATTGTCAGGTTGAAAAAATGGTGATGCTGGGAACTTCAGACTTTACATTTTTTTTAGATCCTGAATATGGATTTACCGGATATGATGAGAATAACAGTACTATAGTTAAGATAAGCAGGGAAAATCCGGATGAGTTTGCAGCCCTGGTTACCATGGACCCCCGCGATGAAGATAAGCTGGAGAAATTAAAAATGTATATGAAAGAAGGTGCAGCAGGAGTCAAATTGTATAATGGACATGGCAGTTTTTATGATATGTTTTTTAATATGCCCTTAGATGATCCTGAGATGATTGAAGTATATGAATATTGTGAGCAGGAAGGCATTCCAATTCTGCATCATATTAATACCGGACGTTTCTTAACCGAAATGGAGCATGTATTACAGGAGTTTCCGGAATTAGTTCAGATTGTTCCTCATTTTATGTTATCATCGGGCAATTTATCCAGGTTAACCCGCTTGATGAGAGAATATCCGCAGCTTTATACTGATATAAGTTTTGGTCATCCCGACTTTCTGGTTGCCGGTTTTGGAAGAATAGCAAATAATTATCTTGCCTTTAGAGAATTTATGAAAAATTATCGTGACCGAATTACCTATGGGACGGACTTAGTAGTAACTACCTATAAAGCGAAAACAAGGGCTTACATAGATGATGTGCATCTTGCCTATATGGACTTATTAGAAAAAGATGAATTTACTTTACCGACAAGTATTTATAGGATGATGTCTAGTGATGCAC
>CAZAJW010000268.1:0-1658 GCA_964485485.1 uncultured Atribacterota bacterium
GTTACTTGTTACTAGTTACTTTTTTGTTACTCATCACTTATCACTGTATTTTAAAGGAAGGAGTAAAGAAAATGGCTTTGCCAAGATTAACCCAAGAACAAATTAAAGAAGACCCGGAACAACAGTTGAATGGTTTTAAAAAGACCAAGGATTTTTTAATTGCCATTGATACAGATGGTTGTATCACGGACAATATGAATGGTAAACAGATGCTTATCTTTCATCCCCATTTTATGGAGTTTTATCAGCTATGGGGCATTGAATCTTATTTTAGAGAAGTAGCGGAACATTATAACCTATTTTCAGTCGATCGAGGATGTAATCGTTTTATTGCTATCCAACTTACTCTTGATGCATTACGAAAGAGAAAAGATGTACAAAATGTACTGGACCAAAAGAATATTGAATTACCGGACAAAAAACCATTAGATGATTATATAAAATTTACCAAAGATAACAATCTCGGGTTAGGCAATCCCAGCTTAGAGAAATTTGTTAATAGTAATCCACATAATTTTGCTTTATACAAATTACTGGGTTGGAGTGAAGCGGTAAATAGAACTTTTCCTCATATTTCTGCCCAAATACCGCCTTTTGATGGTGTAAAAGAAGCCCTGGCTCTTATGGCAAAGTATGCAGATGTCATGGTAGTATCAAAGACACCCTATGAAGACCTGGCAAATTACTGGGAAGCTCAGGATATTGCCCAATATGTTCAGTTGATAGCCGGACAGGAAATGGGCTCCAAAGGTCATCACATAGAGGTTGCCAAAAAAGCCGGGAATTACCAGGATGACCAGATACTAATGCTGGGAGATGGGAAAGGCGATCTAAAAGCCGTAAAATCCAATAACGGACTTTTCTACCCCGTTTCTCCTGGCTATGAACAGGAATCATGGAATAATTTTCCTGAAGCACTGGAACATTTTATCCAGCGAAGCTATAAGGGAGAATTCGAAGATAAACTGTTAGAGGAATTTGAACAAGTATTGTTGAGTATACCACCCTGGGAGGAAAGTGATTATAATCATATTGCTTCTTACCAGGAAAAACAGGAAATCAGGGAAACTCTATACCAGCGGTTTAATCCGGAAGGAAGATTGCTTATATTATAAGTTTTTTATTTCATACCTGTTTTAGTTGTATTAATTATAGCCAAACAGCTATCAACAGCAATGAATTCGGGAAGATATTGGGGATTTCTTACTCAAATAAAAAAAATTGATTCAAAGGATAAAAAATAATATTGGTTGATTATGTTTAGATAAATAATATTATTGCTGGTTTTGAGAATATGATTGCTTTAGAATTATACTGAGCTATTTTAAAATGGTACAATTTTAGCTCCCAGATGGCTACCATAATTAACATAGAATTAACGAATTCTTGAGTTAAACTTCTCTTTTTTATTGGGTTTTAACAGTGGTATAAGAAAAACAACACAGGCAGCCAGGAAAAGAATACTGCCTATAAATGTCCAGATATCGTTGTTTTTCAAACTGGATGCCATGAAGAAGATAGCACATATGATAAAAAGCACCCAACCTAAAATATGATATCTGTTTGTTTGTCTGATTTGACTTTCCTGATTTTCTTTCATTTTATTTGTCATTTCATAAATATTTTCCATCTCAGAAAGAGGTATGAGCCATAGAATC
>CAZAJW010000269.1:0-2695 GCA_964485485.1 uncultured Atribacterota bacterium
AGAAAGATAAGCGCATAGATCAACTCAAACTATGGCAGTAAATGTTACTCTTTTAGGGTCACCTTTTATTCCACCCCTTTTAGGGGTGGTTGTTAAATGGTAAATGAGTGTTTACCCTAATGACTAACCAAAGGCCACTCTATGCAGACACCTATTATTAGAGGTAACTTGTTTTCTAAACCTTCCTCCAGTTTTGCCGGTAATATTTTAAAACTTGCTACCGGCAGTGCATTTGCCCAGGGGCTAGGAATATTGACTGCTCCAATATTAACTAGGCTTTTTGCACCAGAGGCCTTTGGCATTGCTGGGCTCTTTACATCTATAAGCAGCATAATTGCCGTAGTTGCATGCCTTCGATATGAGCTTTCTATTATGCTCCCGAAAACCGATGAAGAGGCTGCAAATCTTCTTGGGTTGAGCCTCTGTTTAGTTATAATAATCACAGTCATAACCGCATTGATCATCCTTTTTACCGGTGATATTTTAGCAGGATTACTCAATTCCCCGGAGCTTAAAACATACCTTTGGTTGATTCCTATATCCATATTTGCTAGTGGCATATTTCTGGCCTTAAATTACTGGAGCTCCCGTGCGAAACAGTTTGGTCGCCTTTCCATTGCACGCGTTGTTTCGTCCACGACTACTGTAGCAACAAGACTGGCAGCTGGTTTTACCGGATATGTCAGTGGAGGGGTGCTTATCGGTACAAGTATTTTGGGTATCATTATCTCCACATCTGTTCTGGGTAGCCTTATATGGCTAGATAACAATCATTTGTTTAAGGTAAGTATTAGGTGCAAAAAAATCATCACTGGATTTAAGAGGTATAAGAAGTTTCCGATCTTCAGCTCATGGTCAGGTCTATTAAACACCGCTTCTGCACATTTGCCTATTTGCATCTTAGCCTTTTATTTTCCCCCAACTGTGGTAGGTTTTTATGCGCTTGGGAGATTAGTGCTCGGTAGACCAATGGCGCTTATAGGAAGTGCCGTTGGGGAGGTATTCTTTCAGGAAGCAGCAGACACAAAGAATCGTTCGTCTGGACTGGCGAATGTGGTAGAAAAAGTGTTAAAAAGCTTGCTTTCCATTGGGATATTCCATATGTTATTGCTAATACTTATAGCTAAAGATGTGTTTATCATTGTCTTTGGTGCACAGTGGGCTGAGGCAGGTATATATGCACAGATTCTCATTTCAATGATATTTTTTCAGTTTATATCCTCCCCTTTGAGTAGCATATTTGATGTTCTCGAAAGACAAGGGTCTTACCTGATTTTTGATATCACTCTTTTAAGTACCCGCTTGATATCTCTGATCAGCGGTGGCATAACAGGGAATATTCTAATTACTTTAGCTTTGTTTTCTTTGGCATCTATTTTGTGTTATGGATTTCTTACCTATTGGATTCTTGTAAATACTGGCGTTTCTTTAATTCGCATTTTATTACATCTTGCTAAGTTTACACTTTACTGTATCCCTATGATGGTAATCATCGCTTTAGCAAAATGGGGTTTAGCATTAAATCCCATTCCTATTCTCCTGTTAGGGGCTTTTACCACAATTCTCTATTATTCCATTCTTTTGAAGCAGGATGAAGGACTAAAACGGACTGTGAAACAATTATTCAGCGTTCTTTGAATGCTAATAAGGTAAACGTAGCAACGTTTCAATATTGGTAAGTTATATGAATTATTGGAAATCTTACTGGTCAACACAAAAAGACGGTGGGCATAGGTCACAAAGAGAGTCTTTCTTGCAGAAAGAAGCGAGAGAAAAGCTATATCATTTAGGAAGTGGGGAAACTTTGCTCGATGTTGGATGTGGATCCGCCGACTTGCTGGTTTATTACGCTCAGCATTTTAAGAAAGTGGTCGGAGCTGATTTTTCTGAATCCATGCTGAAAAATGCGCGAAAAAGGATTGAAGCTTTTCGATTGTCAAACGTTCAGCTTATTAAGGCCGATGTTAGCTTAATATGGAGTGAATTACAGGAAAAGTTTGACAGAGTAACAACAGCAGAAGTTTTTCAGTATTTAAAATATTCACAAATAAGGCAATTTATTAAAAAGGCAAAATTGACTCTCAATCCCGGTGGAAAAATCATCATCTTTGATGTTATTGATCCGAGAATCTATTTCATATGGGAAGTGGGTCTTTTTTCTCAAGATACTAATTTCGCCAGGCTGGCAAAGAATTTAATATTAACTACCTCACATCAGCTAATAAGAAAATTCCATTCAAAACCTCCAAGGGAAATAGGCTACACACATCACCCTCAAAGAATAAAGAAATTTGCCGAAGAGAATGATTTAAATATGGAATACGTTTGTTCCATGTATTATGAATACAGATACCATCTTATCCTCACCCAGGGAATTTTAAAAGAGGATTTTGATGCTCTATAATTCAATATTTCAGTACCCTTGGGGGTTGGACGCAGTTGCACCAAATCAATGGAACGAAGTTAAAGTTATTAAAGGTGGTGAAGTCATTGCCAGGCTTCCCTATGTTATAGAGAAGAAAAAAGGTTTTACTCGAATTACCATGCTTCCGCTCACCCAGACTCTAGGGCCATGCATGAGCCCTTTATAAGCAAAATGATCTTCCCCCGAAAAAGTGAACACGGGGTTAAGCCGCCACTTTGTAAAGCTCATATTGACAAGGATTCATATACTGTAGAGCCGAATGACGACGTT
>CAZAJW010000270.1:0-8543 GCA_964485485.1 uncultured Atribacterota bacterium
AAATTGTCTTTGGGCAACACCGTTTAAGTTGAATGTTAAAATCAAAGTAACAATTATTAAAATCATGAATAGTTTTCTCATAAAATAACCTCCTTAAAAATTTATTTACTATTTACTTGATATAATATTTACTTATTATTCTTCTATCACACCCCTTCCCTTAGTTAAAGCCTTACTATATAATATTATATTCATATTATATATTATGCAACATTTAGAAAAAAATATCAATTTTTTTCTAAATTACAAAGCAAAGTCATTATGTTTTGAAATCACACGATTAATTGATTAGTCAAAAAATTGTAATGTATTAAATTAGCATTAATAATTATTTAAGTTCTTTATTAACAATCTTCAGAATTCTTTCCTCTTCAACTTTCATCTTTTCAGAATCGGCTATGCTAATATGATCAAACTCCAAGAGATGCAACAAACCATGAATAAGCAAAACAGTCAGTTCTTGTTCTAAAGAGTGGCCTAAAAGTTTCGCCTGTTTTTTTGCTGTCTCTATGGAAATTATAATGTCACCCAATAGATTTTCGGCAATCCCTTCAGGTAAAGAAAAATCATGGGAGCCTTCTGACATACTAAAAGCTAATACATCTGTAGGTGAATTAATATTACGAAATATTTTGTTTAAATCGTGTATTTCCTTGTCATTAGTTAGTAATAGACTTACTTCACTGTTCTTTTTTAGCTCCATTGATTTCATTGCTATTATTAGTATTTTTTTCATTTTCTGAAGATTGATTAACTGTTTCTGGTGGTTTTTTATTTGTACTTTCACCCTGAGAGCGCTCCTTCTTCAACTTATTGATTAATTCTTCATCCGGATACTCCACTCGACTATGGAACATGCCGGTGAATATTCTGGCAAAGATATCCTTGATCTTGGTTAAATCTCTCAAAGTAAGATTACACTCATCCAACTGTCCATTTTCTAAAGACCTGTTAATAACATTTTGAGTAAGATTTTTGATTCTACTAGATGTAGGGCTATTAAGAGTTCTGGCTTCCGCCTCTAGAATATCAGCCAAAAGAATTATTCCGGCTTCTTTGCTTTTTGGTTTAGGCCCGGAATAACGATAATTTTCTTCGTTAATAACAGCGGATTTGGGGTCATTTGATTGTAATGCTCGATGGAAAAAATAACTTATTAACCCTGTGCCATGATGTTGATTAATAATATCAATAATAGCCTTTGGTAATCTATATTTTTTTGCCATATCAACACCATCCTTAACATGAGAAGCAATAACTAATGCACTCAAGCTGGGTTCCATATCATCATGGGTATTTTTATAAGCCTCCTGATTTTCAGCAAAAAAGTATGGCCTCTTTAGCTTGCCTATATCATGATAATAAGCACCAACACGCGTTAACAAGGCATTGGCACCTATTTCCTCAGCAGCAGATTCGGCAAGATTACCGACTACAACACTATGATGATAAGTGCCCGGAGCTTCAACCAATAACTGTTTTAAGAGAGGTTGGTTGGGATTTGATAATTCCATTAGTTTAAATGAAGAAGTTATGTCAAAGAAGCTTTCTAAAAATGGCAGTATACCAATTGTTAATATTGCTGATGCAAATCCATTCAGTACACCCCACATACAATTTTCTAAGATAATCTGAGAAGAACTTCTATGTATCATACCTAAGGCTAATATTGAAAATATATTAGTAATTGCAATTAATAATCCAGCCCTGGTCAAACTCGAGCGTTGAGTTGCTTTTCGAATACTAAAAACAGAAACAAGGCCTCCTGCCAATGCAACAATTATATAATTTATCTCTCCTAAAAATATAAAACCAATATTGAAACTAATGATAAAAGTCATCCACAAAGCAAGTCTAGAATCAATAGTTATAGCTATCAGCATTGAAGCAAAAGCCACAGGTATAAGATAACCTGATATTTCTCCGGTAATTTTAGCAACAAACATCATAGCAATGTATATTATGCTTAATAATATTAACTTGTTGTTATCATCAAATATATTTTTTTGGAATGTATAAATATACAGTCCTATCAATAAAACAAACAAAGAAATAATGAAAAATAAACCGAGCATACTCTGAAAACGCAAGATAGGATTTTGCAACCCCAATGCTTCCATTTTATCTATATGTTCGGAATTAACTATCTCACCCTTTCTCACAATTATTTGGTCTTTACGAATAACATTTTTTACATCTCTCACTGCTTCTATCGAATCCTGCCTTTTCTTTTCTGTTGCTTCTATATCCAAAAATAGGCTTGGCTTAATAAAATTCTCCCCTATCTCGCTGGCAATAATGGCATTGTATGGATTTGTTGATCTTTCACTAATTTCTCTTATGATTTGTTTTTTTGCTTCTTCAATATCATCTTCTTTGATTCCTTGCTGCATCACTTTCCTAATAGACATATATACGTTTTGTTCAATTTCCTCTAATGAAGATTGGTCTGTTTTTATTAAATTTAATATGGCATTATCTTCTATTTCCAGAGAGTACTTTTCATTTATTTCATTCAAATTATTATCAATAAAGCCATTGTTTAATACCTCATTGTTTTGGAGTGTCTGTTCTTCTAAAATGGTATTATACTCATCCCTTAAGTTCTTTAGATCCAAAAAGAAATCACCAATATCCTTTTCAACACTTTCAATACTAGCCAAATTAAGGTTGTAAACTTCGCGAATTGATTTTGATGCATCTTCTTTTAGTTTTTCCGTTGCTTTTTCATCAATAAATTCTATAGTTTCCGGGGCAACAATGTCTCTGGTAGCCACTTCCCCTTCTTTTAGAATAATTTTTCCTGGTATAAAATTAATAGATAATATAAAAGTAATAGATAATACTAAGATCAATAAAATTAATAACCTTTTTAAATTGTTCTTTAGAAATATTATGGCTTTATTTTTTGAAAATTTATCTTTTTTCATTTTCATCCTTACTATTTTGTAAAACGTCTTTTATTATTTCAGTTTGACTATTTTCACTCTCTTCATAAGCTCGTATTATTTCTTTTACTAATCTATGTCTAACAACGTCTCTTTTTTCTAGATAAACAAATTCAATACCTTCAATATCCTTTAATATCTTGGAAATTTTGACTAATCCGGAGTTTTTTTTCTGAGGCAAATCAATCTGGGTGATATCACCTGTTACAATAATTTTAGACCCAAAACCGAAACGTGTTAAAAACATTTTCATTTGCCCTAAAGTCGTATTCTGAGCATCATCCAATATTATAAAAGAATTATTTAGGGTTCTACCTCGCATATAAGCCAAAGGTGCAATCTCAATAATTCCACGATCCAAATGATTCTGAAATTTATCGGTAGGCATCATCTCGTAAATAGCATCATACAGAGGTCTAAAATATGGATCAATTTTTTCCATGAAATCACCTGGCAAAAAACCAAGACTTTCACCAGCTTCTACAGCTGGTCTTATTAAAATAATTCTATCAACTTCCTTTTTCTTTAATGAAGAAATTGCAATTGCAACGGCTAAATAAGTTTTACCGCTTCCAGCTGGCCCAATTACAAATAATATTTCATTATTATGAATTTTTTCTAATATTTTTTTCTGTCCAAATGTTTTAGGTCTGATTATTTTATCTTTTTTAAATACATGGATTCCTTCTTTGTATAGTTCATCTAAGTGGAATGTATTATTTTCTTTAGACATATCAACCTGATACCTGATTTCTGACAAATTAACAGAATATCCTCCACGTATAATAACCAATAAATCTTCTATAATATTTGCTGCCTTATGAACATTGCTTTTTTCTCCAGATATTAATAAAGTATTGCTATTCCTAGTTGAGATATTTACTGATAATGACTGGCTAATTAATTTTATTTTAGTATCAAGGTGACCAAAAAGCTCCCTTAATTCATCTTTATTTTTTATAGTAACCGATTCTTCAACCATTTTTTCCCTCTTTTTATCAAATTAATGTAATAATTGTTGTAGTTTAGCTTATATGTAATATTGATATTATCAAATTCTGCTGTTTTCCTAATTTTATATTGGAATTTAATAATATTATAAGACAAAATATTATAACGAATTTTATTACATTTTGCAAAATATAGTTAATAGTAATGTAAACATTAGAATGTTTTAAAGTTAATGATAATTAATGATTTATTGACTCTACGCAATATTCTTTTTATATATACATTTTTCAAATTAGATAATCTTTTCTTATAATCTTATAATATGATCTTTATGGTTGAATTATTAAAAATATTATATCCTAAAAAAAGAGAAGGCTCAGTTCTTTCAAATCTTCTGAGCCTTCTGTTTTTTTGTAAAAGGTTATATTTAATCCCGAATATCTTCTTATATTTTTTGACAATTTGATTAAATAGTATCTCCTTTTGCGTCTTTTTTACTTTTTATTTAAGAAAATTAATTTCTTCCTCTCCTTTTCTTTTTTCTTTGGGCTGCTATTAATTTTCTCTTTCTTCTTTCACTTGGTTTTTCATAGTATTCATGTCTCTTGATATCAGAGATAATCCCACTCTTTTGACATTCCCTCTTAAAGCGCTTTAACGCATGATCAAATTCTTCATCTTCTCTTACTCTTATTGTTGCCATACCTTTCACCCCCTTCTCTGCCATGATAAGCCATCAGAAATGACTGGCAAGTTAACCAAGTTATTTAACATTATATATTATCAGTCAGAAATGTTCAAGGTAACATTGATTAGTATATTTTTTTCTTTGATATATTTGATTTAATCTATATTTACAAAAATATTATTTATAAGTATGGAAAAGAAAAACATTTTCTACATTCCGGAAAACTCATTTTCTTTACTAAATATATTTGTTATGATAAACTTAAAAGACAAAAAATCTAAAAAATGGAAGGAGATTTAGCTAATTGATTGAAAAACAATATAAATTATCTGTAGTTACCGTTTTTCTTTGTGCCACATTATTATTTTTTATGTCATTCTCTTTACAGGGGGTTTGCTTACAAGAGCAGGATAACAGTGGAGAACCATTAGTTACTATCAACGGGGAAATTATTACTTTAGAAAAGTTTGAACAATTCTGGAATATGATTCCTGATAATTACAAAGTCGAACTAAATAAAGAAGATATATTGGATCAACTAATAACACAAACTTTATTAATCCAAAAAGCGGATGAACTGAATCTACGTGAAGATCCTGAAATTGCCTTTCAGGTTAAAAATACTGTTGATCAGATATTAATCCAGGCTCTTCTTGAAAGAGAAATCATTGAAGAAACCAACTTAAGTGATGAAGAGATAGAATTGTATTATGAAGAAAATAAAGAGAATTATTGGCAAGAAGAAGAAATTCATGCACTTGATATTTTAGTGGAAACCGAAGAAGAAGCTGAAAATATACTTAAAAAATTAGAGGAAGGTGAAGACTTTTCTAAATTGGCAGAAGATGCATCTATAGCTTCTAGTGCCTCTGAAGGTGGAGACATTGGTTTTATAAGCAAGGGTACTTTGAGAAGTGAAATAGAAGATCAGTTGTTTATTCTCAATCCAGGAGAGATTAGTGAAATTATCCCAGTTGAAAATGGTTTTCATATTTTTAAAGTATTAGAAAAAAAACCATCAGGTTATATAGAATTAGAGGAAGTTAAAGAAGAAATTGAGTATCAACTACTTCCCGTAAAACAACAAGAAAATTTTGATAAATATTTAAAAGAAATTGAAGATAATGCAATTATTGAAAAGAATATTGAATTACTCAAGAATGAGGAAAATTAAAATATAAATCTATATTATTAATAAAAAAGATAGAGAAAGTTTATTTAAATATATTATTATATTAAGATTCTTTCTCTATCTTTTTTATTGGAGCATATTTTAATGAGAGCCTTTTAATCCCGCTTATTTTAAAATTAACTGTGAGATAACAATCATTGCCTGCCTCCTTCTTATTGACGATTGTCCCTTCTCCCCAGTCAGGGTGGTAAATGCAATCATCGACTTCAAGGTATTGGTCTTTTTGTTTTGTATTTTCTTCATTATTTATAATTAATCCACTAAATGGCATTTCTGATTTTTCTAAATACTTTTTTGGGATTTCACTAAAAAACCGTGAAACCTTATTAAATTTTGTCTTTCCATCCATATTTCTTCGCCAACTATAGGTTAAGTATAATCTATCCATTGCCCTGGTCATTCCTACGTAACACAATCTTCTTTCTTCTTCCAAATTATACTGGCTGGTTAAGCTTCTATTATGAGGGAAAACTCCTTCTTCTAATCCTGTTAGAAATACTACCGGAAATTCTAGTCCTTTAGCACAATGTAATGTCATCAAGTTAACCACATCTCCATCCTTTGAAATCTTAAGGCTATCAACATCTGAAATGAGGGAAATGTAAGTAAGAAATTCATTTAAGTTACTTTGTGTGTGTAATTTTTCATATTCTCTAATTGATTGAAGAAAAGCTTTAACATTTTCAATTTTATTTTCTTTCTTTATTTTGTCATCTTCATCATCCAACATACTAAAATAGTTTATTCTTGCAACCAAGCTTTCTGATAAGGAAGATATGATCATTTGGCTTTTTCTTAAATTCATAAATATTCGAAGATACTTTTTTATCTTCTCTTGGTTACTTAGGCTTACCCTATTACCAGAAGTTTGGAGGTAATCTGGCAAGATATCCAAAATACTTTTCTTTTCTCTATTTGAAATTTCATTTAACCTTTCTATTCCCTTTGTTCCTATTCCCATTTTATCCATTTCTAACCACCTTCGACAACATTCCTTATCGTAAGGATTATCAATTAATTTTAATAAGTAGATTATATTTTTTATTTCTTTCCTTTCATAAAACCTAATACCACCAATTAATCTAAAGGGTATGCTTTTTCTAGCAAATACCTCTTCAAAAGATCTTGACTGTGCATTCGTACGATATAATACTACAAAATGATACCAATTCATTTTTTCATTTCTCTTTAAATATTCTATTTCTCTTGCAATAAATTCTGCTTCATCAATGGCACTATTGGCTTCATAATATTTTATCTTTTTACCGCCCTTTCTATCGGTCCACAACCCCTTTTCTTTCCTATAAGTGTTATTTTTAATAACAAAATAAGCACCCTTAAGTACGATATCAGAAGAGCGATAGTTTTGTTCTAATTTAACAACTTTGCATTCTGGAAAATCATCCTCAAAATGAATTATATTACTCAATTCTGCACCTCTGAATCTATATATGCTTTGATCGGGATCTCCAACGACAAATAGATTCTTGCTTTTTTGAGACAATAATTTAATTAATATATATTGAGCATGGTTAATATCTTGATATTCATCGACTAAAATGTGTCTAAACTTTTCTTGGTAATGAGAAAGTATTTCAGGATAATCTTGTAATAATTGGACTGTTTTTAGAATCAGGTCACCATAATCTAATGATTGATTTTTAATTATTTCTTCCTGGTATTTCTTATAAATTTTTGCAACCATTTTATTGTAAAAACCGATTGCCTCTTCACTAAATTCATTTTCATCTATTAATTTATTTTTTGCATTTTCAATAATATTGTATATTACTTTTGGCCGATACTGTTTAGAGTCTAAATCAAGAATGTTGAGAGATTTTCTTATAAGTCTTTGGGTATCGTTTTTATCATAAATATTAAAACTTTTATGAAAACCTAAATATTTAATATGTTGATGCAAAATCCTGACACAAATTGCATGAAAAGTGCCTATCCAAATACGATATTTTAAAGATTTTTGTTCACTGTTTATATCAGTTAGCTTTGCAATTCTTTCTTTCATTTCATTAGCTGCTTTATTTGTAAAAGTAACAGCTAAAATATTTTCTGGCTTTATATTCTTTTTTTCAATTAAATATATAATATGCTGTATTAAAACACTTGTTTTCCCACTACCAGCCCCAGCAATAACTAATACCGGTCCCTCACAAGATTGAATTGCTTCTGTTTGTGCTTGGTTGAATTTTTTTACCATCTTTCCTTAACCTTTCCTTGCTATTTTATTGGGCAATTAAATATCGCACCCGCAAAGCAGGTGGCTTTAAGAAACCCTAAAAGGGGTTAATTCTCTGTTTACTTTTAGTTAACTTTTTTATTTTTTAACTGAATATTTACAAGTAATAGTACTCATTTAGATTTCAGATGAAACATGATCATATGGATTATCTTGATATTTTTATGTTAAAACCTTTATTTAAGGTAAATAATATTTAACTATTAACCTTGGATGCTGAAAAGCTATTTCTGACTCTGAACTGGCAAATCCCTTTCCTCCGTCAATACTTTCTTCCTCAGGGTCCTTGAGAAGAATACCATGATTATCTATGAGATGATTAAGCCAATCATCAACAATACTGGTGATATCCCACCACACAAAATCCATGGTTAATGATGCCGGAACTGTGATAGAGCTATAGGATTCAGAAGCTACCTCAGGCTGTGAATCCCATGTTATGCTATCTTCCTGCCATTCTTCTAATACCGGGTAAATATGTATATCTGAGGGTTGTTCCGGTTTTCCGTC
>CAZAJW010000271.1:0-2712 GCA_964485485.1 uncultured Atribacterota bacterium
TTATTTATTACTCCTCCTTAAATCTTTGTTTTTTTATTATAAGCTTTTTTATCTTTAAAAGGCAAGTATACTTTACTTTATAAATTTACAGTTTTTAAAGCTTTTGTATCCAGTCTCCAAAGATAAATTCCTTCAATACCAGAAACATCCTTTGAAGTACCGGATTACAATTTGCATCAAAAGATTCTTTCATGTCTTCATCAGCTAAATCGGAAATGACCCGGAATGAAAAAGCTTTTACCTTATTTAAGTTTGCAACACTTAAAACAGCAGATGTTTCCCAATTACAGATAAGTCCATTAAAATTTTCATGTAATTTTTGTCTTAATTGCCGGTTTTTAACATCCTTTTCACCACAGGCAACATTGCCAATCCTGATATTAATTGTCATTGTGTCTTGGATATGGTCGGAAAATTTTATAAAAGCTTCTTTATAGAAAGGATCACTTATCACTGTATGGGATTCGTCATCCCCGGAAGGTATTCTCCCCAATTCCTTACCAGAAGACGATTCATATTCATAGGAATATTCAGCACAAACAATATCAAAAATATCCAAATCTGTAGTTAGAGAACCGCCATCAATAACAAAATCAGTATGGAATTTGTCAATAACTAATTGAGTAGCAGAGCTGCAATTGATTTTACCCACACCTGCTTTAATTGCACAAACCTCTATATTATCCTTCTTCCCTTTTGAAATAACCCGCCCTGATATTTCTGATTCATTATTCAAGTCCAGTATTTCTTTACAAACACTGTATTCATAATCAATCGGACAAATGATTCCAATTTTAGTTTCTGAATTATTCAAATTGACCTCTTTTTAGATCCTATGTTGTGCTTTATATTAAATATAAATATTTTAACCTCTCTTTTTCATTCTTTTTTCTTCTTTTTATCTTAAATCTTCAAATAAACTTAAATAGTCTTTATAGATAAAAATCCTTCCATACTTTTGATTCTTGTCTTTAGGTTCCAAAAGATTTAGCCTGACAAATCTTTTCACTAATCTATTTGCTCCTTCTCTCGAAAGTCCGGTAAATTCTTCAACTTTTTTAACATTAATGATGGGTAATTTATAAAGACTTTTTAAAAGCTTGTCAGCGTTTTTAGCTCCCTTTCCTAATTTCATTACTTTTTGTCGGTTCTTCTCACGTAATTCAATAATTTTATTCGATGTTTCAATCGCCTCTCCAGCAACTTTCCCAATACCTTCTAGAAAAAATTCCAACCAGGACAATACATTTCCCTTTCTATATTCATCTAACTTATCAAAATATAGGTCTCGATTACTCTTTAAATATTCAGAGAAATACAAAACTGGTCTTTCCAATAGTTTTTCTTGACAAAGATAAAGAGTAATAAGTAACCTTCCAGTTCGACCATTTCCGTCAATAAATGGATGAATTGTCTCAAATTGAGCATGAATTAAACCTATCTTTATTAAAGCAGGAACAGTTGTATTAGTATAAAAATATTTCTCCAAGTCAGCCATTGCAGATGTTAAGTAATGAGGAGAAGGCGGTACGAAACGAGCATTATTGGGATTAGTTCCCATAATCCAATTCTGGCTCTTTCTGAACTCCCCGGGATAAGGAAAATAGGTGCTTCTGGCATTGCTTAATAATCTCTGATGAATTTTTTTGATTAATCTTAAGGACAAAGGAAATTTATTTAACTCTTTAAAGCCTAAATTCATGGCTTCAATATAATGCAAGATATCATCTACGTCTGAAGGTAATCCAGGAGCTCTTTCAACTTCAGCATGTAAAGCATCAGTCAATTGTGCTTTAGTTCCTTCTATTTGACTTGATAGAGCAGCTTCTTTTTTAATATACATAAAAATAAAAAAATCAATATCAGGAACAAGTTTTGTTAACCCATCTAATTTCCCTAATAATAAGCTGGATGTAGATAAAAGCTGAATTAATTTTTCTCCCTGCAAGGACAAATTCTTAGGAGGAAATCTTTCAGGAATAAAGGCTTTGTACCCTTCTATCTGTTTTACATATTTACCAATAATAACTTTGGATTCATTTTTATACATGTCATTATTCTATCATTAAAGTTGACATTTATCAAATAGATGTCAACTTTTCACAAATAGTCTTCTTCAAAATTATAATTCAAGACCTCTGTCACTTTTACTACCTTTCTCCATTTAATAATCTCTCAAATGCTTCCATGTTCCTCATTGCATCATTAACTTCAAGAATCCACTTTTCAAATTCTTCAAACATTTCCTTTTCTTTCATCGACTTTTCTCTACCAATACTCCATGAAAAGTAGCCCTTGAAGGATTAGCAGCTGCACCGAATTCAGTAAGTTTTCCGGTGCTTGGCGACTTACCGTTTGCTACACAATAAACAAAAATCAAGGTTTTAATATTTCTTTTTATTCGTAAAATGGGGTCAAATCTTTATTATTGACAATATTATTTTTTTAAAATAACAGCTCAGATGATTCGCCCTAAAACATATTGTCTTTGGACAAACACCTATAATCCACAAATGCCCCTTCGGCCATATGTTATTATTCTGGCATAAAAATAAATTTTTGACTATCCCTGATAGTTCAGATTATTCTATAGTTGAATGTTATTTTTCAATTATAGACTCTTATTCTTTTTCCCTAAAAATTAACTTCAAATGAAGAAATATACCCACTGTTTATATCTGTTTGTCAATAATAAAGATTTGACCCCTTTGT
>CAZAJW010000272.1:0-7534 GCA_964485485.1 uncultured Atribacterota bacterium
ATACTACATACACGATATTTTTGTTAGATACGATACTCATAAATAAACACTTTCATATTATAATAGTAAATAGAAAAAAAGATAAGGCCTTAGATAAAAATTTTTTTAAATTTCAGTAAATATCGCACCCGCATAGCGATTGTCAATAAAATTCTTTCCGGATATTCAAGGATAATCCGTTCTCTTGAAAACGCCTGGGATAGGACGCTTCATCTTAAAATCTAACTTACTATATATTATTTGGGTCTTAATTAAGAGAGCAGTTGTTTTAATACTATCGCTTTATTTGATATTCGGATATTATTAAACTATATGATGTTATCTCTATTCAGAATTTCAGGCAGATAATGTTTCAGTTAGCTCATCTTTATCTTTCTGGTAAAGCAATTTGTTTGACTATTACCACTTCTAAGAAATTGATAATAGTCAAACAAATTAATAATTTAAGACATAAATACTTCTTTTCTCAGGAAGAGTTGATGAATTAATCTCAAAAAATTTCTCACCGAGCATTTTTATATTCTGTTTTTCGTTAAGAAATACAGACAATGGATCGATTGACCACTTAATCGCCTCAGTTTTATAATGCATGGGAATAACTATTTTGGGTTTAACCTGATTAATCACCTGTTCTGCCTGAATATAGTTAATTGTAAAATATCCACCTACTGGTACAAATAAAATATCAACATGATTTATTTGTTCTAATTGTTCATTATACAGTAGATGACCTAAATCACCGAGATGACACAATGTTAATTCATCTGTTCTTATTACAAAAATCGTGTTCTCTCCCCTATATTTGCCATAAACGCTATCATGATAGGATGAAATCCCCTTGAAGACTATCTTATGGGTATCTCGGTTAACTGGTCCTTTCAAGACAACTGGCTTTCCCTTTATGCCCATTGTATTATTATGGTCATAATGTTCATGGCTAATAGTAATAATATTGATCTTTTCTTTGGTCATACGATAACCTAATGTCTCATCAAAGGGATCTGTTAAAATATTAATTCCTCGTTCATTGGTTATTAAAAAACAAGAATGTCCTAACCACCTTATTTTCATGTTTTATCATTTTCTCCATTATTAATATAATACTATAATTTTTCACTCATAAAAAATCGAAAAAGACAATTAATTTTCTTTTGGACGATAGAGCCAGGATAAGCCAATATAATATTACCTGATTCTGATAATTCGATTATTTTAAACGGTTCTTGAGTCAATTGGTTTATAGTACTTTTCACCAGTCTTTCTTCCATACTATTAATTGCATTTGAATTTCTTGAAGTACCAATTTCCTTAAAAAGTAAATTGCTATCCATATAATTATTTTTTTCCCTGGCTTTTTTTAGAATTTTCATTATCTCTCTTATTAAAATCCATTGGTCCCATTGTTTTTCCCTTATTCCCATTAATTTATCACTATTATTGCTTGGATGATGCATAGGGCTGAAGGCAATTTGTAATTCAAACAACGAAAAAGGCATTTGTTGATGCTCCCGGATAATTTTATATAACATAGAAATTTGGTATAGTTGAATCCCTTCTTCACTAGATCTGTCAATCAATTCTTTAACACCAAATTCTTCGGAAAACAATATCACTGAATTTACTCCTATATTCTCTTTTATTTTTTTGATACCAGGCCAATCGATTGACCGTATCATGTTAATATCATAATTATTAGGTAAACCGGTAATTAATAATGAATAAGACTTGTAATCTAAATCAGCTCTGGCAATTAAAAGACTATGCCTGTAATTATCAAGATATTCAACCTTGTATCCTAAAAATTCAAAGCATTGTTTGAGAAAAGCATGAAAGTCTTTAACACTGTCTGCATGCAAGAGGTTTCGGTAAATTTGTTCTATTTCGTTTAGCCACTCTATTAAACCCCAATGATCTTTTGATATCTCTACATAGCGAGAATCACTAATTAATATACTTTTAATATATTCTACAAATAAACCACTTTTATCCGGGTCCTGCTTTATAATTTCCGCATAAATCCGAGAATAACTCAATGGTTGTCCTTCTTCTTTTAAAACCTGATAAATAGTATCGCCAATATCTTTTTTTGTATCTGGCCTGATATCCTTCTCTGCAATGATGAAATATTTCTTCTTGCTATTGTCAATCAAACCAATTAAAACTGTATCATTTACATCTAATTTTCTCTTTCGATACCATTCTTTTAAGCCGAAGATAAGCTTTTTACGATAGTTAACCAGTGCGTTTATCTCTTCTCCGTCAATATCTACAAAGATTATTTCAATATTACTGTCATCACGGCTCCAGCTAAAATGTGGTTTTAAGTAACTGGTTAAAAAAATAGTGCCATTACGTAAACAATAGGAGGTCAATGTGTAAGGTAAATGGGCTTCCCGGTATTTCCATTTAACAAGGCCCCATATTCCGCGTTGATATCTGATAAATCTTTGGTCTACACCCATTGAGGCATTCACATCATGATGAGGATTTTCTGCTTTTAGATCTTTAACTTTTATTACCTCTTCAGTGATTTGGCGATAATGCATTGGTCGATGGTTTTCTTCCAGAATGTCATAAGCCAAATCAGCAATTGATTTTTTATGCATTCAATTCCTCCGACAAATAATTCAAAATCTATTTTTTATAATTTTTCATTAACTTGACATACCCCTCTGCGTGTTCTCGTAGCATATCATATTCTTGTTTAGAAATTTGTCTAACCACTTTACCGGGAATCCCCATGACCATTGAATTGGCAGGAATAACTGTTTTGGGTGTTACTACTGTTCCAGCTGCAATAATTACATTTTCCTCAATTACTGCTTCATCTAATATATTAGCTCCTGAACCAATTAAGGAATAGTCTTTAACAGTACAACCATGTAGAATTGCACCATGTCCAATTGTAACATAGTTTCCGATTTTAGTGGGCACATCTTTTGCTACATGTATTAATACACCATCCTGAACACTAGTATGATGACCTATAGAAATAAAATCCAAATCGCCACGCAAAACCGAATAAAACCAGATACTACTCAATTTACCGACATACACCTGCCCGACAATGGTAGCATTTTCTACTACCAAAGATGTTTCGTCAATGCTGGGTGTTTTATTATTGTATTTCAAAATCATATCTAACCTCCAAAATATCCTTAATCTTACAGGCTGTTTTCTCGCCAATCCCCGGTATTTCTTTTAATTCTCTTATTTCAGCTTTTCTAATATGTTCTATACTTTTAAATTTGGACAAAAGTTGTTTTTTTCTTTTTTCTCCAATTCCCGGGATAAAATCAATTACCGAATTTCTTATGAGTTTACTGCGTAGCCTTTTGTGATAACTAATTGCAAACCGATGGGCTTCATCTCTGATTCTCTGAATAAGGAAAAATACTTCTGAATTCCTGGGCAGCAAAATTGGCTCCTTCTTTCCAGGTCTAAATAGCTCTTCTTCTCTTTTAGCCAATGATGCTAGCTCTAATTGCACATCCAATTCTTGTAGTGCTTTGAGAGTTATATTCAGTTGTCCTTTTCCGCCATCTAACAACACTAAGTCCGGCAAACTCTCCTTCTTCAATTTACTGTCCCGAAATCGTCTATAGACAACTTCTCTCATCATGGCAAAATCATTAATACCTTTTACATTTTTTATCTTAAAATGACGATAATTTTTCTTATCCGGTATTCCTGATTTAAAAGCAACCAAAGAACCGACCGATACTTGTCCATGAATATTAGAGATATCGAAGGCTTCAATATTTAATGGAATTGCTTTTAATTCTAAATATCCTTGTAACTCCTGAAGAGCTTTGGTGAGCGAATTATGATTCTTTTTTTCCGTTAAATAAATATTTTCTTTTCTCCGATAATATCTACTAATTTTCTCCTGGCTGATTATTTTCTCTATCATCCTGATTGTATCTC
Source organism: uncultured Atribacterota bacterium (assembly GCA_964485485.1). Classification (GTDB taxonomy): domain Bacteria; phylum Atribacterota; class Phoenicimicrobiia; order Phoenicimicrobiales; family Stramentimicrobiaceae; genus Oleincola. Next base: position 3,928 of record CAZAJW010000272.1, read on the forward strand.
TAATTTTTGCAGCTCTTTCGTATAACATTAATTGGGAAGCAATTTTCATTTCTTCCTTTAAGCTTTTTAACAGAATATTATGTTGGCCGGATAATAAAAGACAGCATTCCCTTACATTTTTAGAATAATCTTCTTGACTTATTTTACCGGCACAGGGAGCAGAACACAAGCCAATCTGGTAATCAAGACAGGCATTTCCATAATTAAATTTTCTTTGGCTACAATTTCTTAATTTAAATATTTCCCTTAATTTTTTAACAGCTTTTCTGGTTATCTCCACGTCTATAAAGGGACCAAAATAACGTGCTTTCTTATCCCTAATTTTCCTGTTTTTTCTAATCAGGCTTATGGTTGGAAAAGAGTCTTTCGTGGTAATTTGAATATAAGGATAACTCTTATCATCTTTTAACTGGGTGTTAAAGTAAGGCTTATTTTTCTTAACCAGATTGCTCTCTAAAAGTAATGCCTCCATTTCTGAAACAGTAGTAATGTACTCTATATCATAAATCCTATCAATCATTTGCCTTACTTTTACTGAATGAGCATACGATTTATTAAAATAGGAGCTTACTCTGTTCCTTAAAGAAATTGCCTTACCAATATATATTATATTGCCGGTTTTATCTTTAAAAAGATAAACACCGCTTTTTTGAGGCACCTGTTTAACTTTATCTAAAATGTTCATAGCTCTCCTAAAATTAATTCCTTTTAACTATACTATTACTGATACAGTTCCGGTTTCATAATTTTCTTTAGGAATTGTCCGGTAAAGGAGGCAGGGTATTGTATAATCTTTTCTGGTGTACCCTCAAATACTATTTGACCTCCTTCTTCACCACCACCTGGACCTAAATCTATAATATGGTCAGCAGATTTAATCACTTCAAGGTTATGCTCAATAACCAATACAGTATTCCCCTGTTCAACAAGCCTATTTAGTACATCCAATAGTTTTCGAACATCATCGAAATGTAACCCTGTAGTAGGTTCGTCTAATAGATATAATGTTCGTCCGGTATTTTTTTTGCTTAATTCTTTCGCCAGTTTAATTCTTTGTGCTTCTCCTCCTGATAATGTACTGGCTGACTGCCCTAATTTGATATAACCCAGGCCTACATCAGTAAGGGTTTGTAAGCTTCTTTTTATTTTAGGAATATTTTCAAAAAATTGACTGGCTTCTTCTACCGTCATATCCAAAACTTCAGCAATATTCTTACTCTTATATTTAATCTCCAGAGTTTCTCTATTGAATCTTTCCCCTTTGCAAACTTCACAGGGAATATATATATCCGGTAAAAAAAACATTTCTATCTTGACTATTCCTGCACCTTCGCAAGCCTCACACCTTCCACCTTTAACATTGAAACTAAACCTTCCCGGCAGATACCCTCTCATTTTGGCGGATTTGGTCATGGCAAATAATTCTCTGATAGGAGTAAATGCACCTGTATAGGTGGCCGGATTTGAACGAGATGTCCTGCCAATAGGAGACTGATCAATGGTAATTACTTTATCAATATTTTCTATTCCCTGTAAAGACTCATGTGCTCCAGGCCTAACCCGGCTATGATATAAATTCTTTATAAGAGATTTGTATAATATTTCTTCAATCAAAGTACTTTTCCCTGAACCGGAAACCCCGGTAACACAATTCAATTTTCCCAGAGGTATTGTAACATCAATATTTTTTAAATTAAACTGACTGGCACCAATGATTTTTATACTTTTATTATTGCCCTTCCTCCTGTTTTGTGGAATTGGTATATGCCTTTTTCTGCTTAAATATTGGCCGGTTATGGAGTCCTTTTTAAGCTGGATATTCTTTTCATTACCCTGTGCCACAAGATATCCTCCGTGTATTCCTGCCCCCGGACCCAGGTCAACAATAAAATCAGCAGAACGAATAGTTGCTTCATCATGCTCTATTACAATAACCGTATTCCCTTGATCTCTTAGCTGAAGTAAGGTCTTTAATAATTTATCATTATCCCGTTGATGTAACCCAATAGACGGTTCATCCAGAATATACAAGACACCTGTTAAACTGGAACCAATTTGGGTAGCTAATCTAATTCTCTGATTTTCCCCTCCTGCCAGAGTCGATGAAGAACGGGAAAGGGTAATATAATCCAAGCCAACATTCATTAAAAAACTTAACCGACTGGTTATTTCCTTCCTAACCTGTTTTGAGATCTCTTCCTCTCTTCTATCAATGCTGAGGTTACTAAAAAAGTTTACTAATTTCCTAATTGTCATATCTGATAAATCAGCAATGGAATAATCAGCAATTTTTACCATTAAACTTTCCGGCCGAAGTCTCTTTCCATTGCAGACAGAACAATTGCTAACAGTCATATATTTTTGAATTTCAGAACGTATATATTCTGATTTAGTCTCCCTATATCTTCTCTTCAAATTATTAATAACACCTTCAAATTCATTTTTGTGCACCCATTTGTGATCATCTTCTTGCTGCTGATACTCAAAGGTTATTTTATCTTTTCCGGAACCATAAAGTAAAATATCCTGTTGTTCCCTGGTTAATTTATTAAATGGGCTATTAAGATTAAAGCCATAATGTTTAGCAACCCCAGATAAAATATGATATAAGTACCGCCCCTTAATATTCCCCCATGGTAGCAGGGCACCTTCTAAAACTGAAATATTTTTATCTGGCACTACTAAATCAGGGTCAAATTCCATTTTATATCCTAAACCGCCACAATTGGGGCAGGCGCCATATGGACTGTTGAAGGAGAAAATTCTAGGTGTTATTTCAGGTAAACTAATTCCGCAATGGGGACAGGAAAACTTTTCACTGAAGATATGTTCTTTTTCCTGCTCATCCAAAATTACCACTAATCCATCACTTAATTGCAATGCTGTCTCTATAGAGCTGCTTACTCTGCTCTTTATTTCCGGTTTTACTATCAATCGGTCAACAACAATATCAATGTTGTGCATTTTGTACCGCGCTAAATTTATATCATCATCCACTTCAACCATTTGACCATCAACTCTTAGTCGTATAAATCCTTTTTTTCTAATATCTTCAATAACTTGCCGGTGTTCGCCTTTTTTAGCTTTAACAACAGGAGACAATATTTTTATTCTACTGTTTTGAGGCATTTTCATTACCCGATCAACAATTTGATCTATCGTCTGCCTGCTTATCTTCCTACCACACTTTGGACAGTGGGGAATACCAATCCTGGCATAAAGCAGGCGCAAATAATCGTAAATCTCAGTAACTGTCCCCACAGTGGAACGAGGATTCTTGCTTGATTTTCTTTGATCTATTGAAATGGATGGCGATAATCCTTCAATATAGTCAACATCAGGCTTGTCCATCTTTTCCATAAATTGTCTGGCATAAGAAGATAATGATTCAATATAACGTCGCTGACTTTCTGCATAAATCGTATCAAAAGCCAGAGACGATTTCCCCGAGCCACTTAAGCCGGTAATGACAATTAATTTATTTCGGGGTATATTTAGGGAAATATTTTTTAGATTATGCTCCCTTGCCCCTTTTATACTTATTTTATTATGTGCCATTTTTGTAACTCCCAATTATTTTCATGCACTTTGCAATTGCCTTAAAATA
>CAZAJW010000273.1:0-18296 GCA_964485485.1 uncultured Atribacterota bacterium
TCTTCTAATTCCCTGCCAAAATGGCCATAAGAAGCAGTTTTTTTATATATCGGTCTTTTTAATTTAAGATATTCTATAATTGCTGCAGGTCTTAAATCAAAATGCTTTCTAATCAATTGTATAATCCGTGGTTGTGCTATTTTCCCCGTATTAAAAGTATTCACCATTATTGATACCGGGTTTGCTACCCCAATCGCATAGGCAATCTCTATTTCACATTTATCGGCAATACCGGCAGCAACAATATTTTTAGCAATATATCTGGCAACATAACTACCAGAACGATCTACTTTAGTCGGATCCTTCCCTGAAAAACAGCCACCACCGTGGCTTCCTACACCACCATAGGTATCAACAATTATTTTTCTTCCGGTTACTCCTGTATCTGCCTGAGGTCCTCCTACAACAAATCTTCCGGTAGAATTAATATAATAACTGGTGTTTTTATCAAGATACTTTTCCGGAATAACCTCTTTGATAACCTTCTCCATAATATCATTTCTAATGGTAGTTAATTTTGTATTGGGATGATGTTGTGCAGCAATAACAATGGCTTCAACTCTTTGAGGCGTACCATTCAGATACTGCACTGTTACCTGGGATTTACCATCAGGTCTTAAGTATGGTATGATTTTTTTCTTTCTTACTTCCGCAAGTCGACTGGTCAATTTATGCGCCAATGATATGGGTAAAGGCATCAATTCGGGCGTTTCACGACAGGCATAGCCAAACATCATTCCCTGGTCACCTGCACCGGTTGAGGAAATCTTGTCTTTCTCCGGAACTTTTCTTTCCTCTCTTGCTTCCCAGGCACAATTAACTCCTAGAGCAATATCTGCTGACTGTTCTTCAATAGAAGTTAATACAGCACAGGTATCGCAATCGAAACCGTACTTTGCACGGGTATAACCAATTTCTCTAATTGTATTTCGAACTACTTTTGTAATATCAACAAATCCATTAGTAGTAATTTGCCCTGCTACTAATACTAACCCTGTTGCAACCAATGTTTCCACTGCTACTCTGGATTCAGTGTCCTGAACATATATATCATCAAGTATGGCATCAGAAATCTGGTCAGCAACCTTATCGGGATGTCCTTCAGTAACTGACTCCGAAGTAAATAGATAATTATTCTTCAACGCATAAGCCTCCTATCTCTTTCTTTAAAAGCTTTTCTTTATATATCTCCGTTATTCTTAGGAATGTGTATTACATGAATACTTTTATATTTATAAGTTATAATTAATATAGACGGGATAGATGTTTTCTTCAAACTAATTTTGTTTTATTTTATTAACCTTTATAATATATTAACAGTAATATTATCAGAAAATGTCGCTTAATAATATGTTTCTTAATATTAACAAGTTTTTAAATTTTTAATGATTTTAAAATAGGTTTTAAAGGTATTTTTCATAACGACTATCTTTAGACATCTGTTTAATTATTTTTTTGATATCCCCTTCTCTATCTTTGGGATAGATTAGCTGAATTGGTCCATTGTTAATAATGACCATATCAGACAAACCAATGGTCACGGTAAGGCCTTTATCACTAACGATGATACAGTTGTTTGTATCAATTCCTGAATGTTCGCCCTGAATAATATTCCCGTTAGCATCATGTTGTACAAATTGTTCAATGGCATGCCATGAACCAATATCCTCCCAGCGGAATTGTCCATCAAGAACGAGTAGATCATTTATTTTTTCAAGCACACTGTATTCAAAAGAAAGTGATTCAATAATTTTAAATTGTTTTTTAATAACTTCACCCTTTTCTAATGTGCCAATACTGTCGGCTATTTGCTGTATTGCCTGATCAAGTTGGGGTGCCCAATCTTTTATTAATTTCAATATTTTTTTACTGGAAAAAACATAAATACCAGTATTCCAAAATAACTGATGCCTTTTTTTATTTTCTTCAATCCATTCAATATCTGGTTTTTCTTTAAATTTTTCCACCTGATATATATTTTTTTCATCTTTTCCATCTATTTTTTTGCCTGCGCAAATATAACCATAACGGGTTTCTTTTTGTTTTGGCTTAATGCCTATAATAACTGGTTTTTTATATTCCTGAACAGCCCGGAAGGCATTATTCAGGGCTCGGGAAAATTTTTCCTTTTCTGGTATAAAATGGTCTATAGGGAAAATAGCTATATTAGTTTCATGATGCCTATAATGAGAAATGAGAAGTGTTGATAAGGCAATACTGGCTGCCGTATCCTTACCGGTAGGTTCAACAATATAATTAAGCATATCAATCTCAGGGACCATTTCTCTAATAGGCTGGAACAAATCCTCAATAGTAGCAATGTAAATATCATTTGTATCAAATGATGGCAAAAGCCTTTCAAATGTATCTCTCAACATACTGTTTCCACTAGGTGATTGCAATAATTGTTTCGGTTTATGAAATCGGCTATGAGGCCAAAAACGTTTTCCTCTTCCCCCCGCCAAAATAAGTGCAATATTTTTCATTTTTCCCATCTCTTAACATTAAGATTATTTTTCATTATATTCTCCATCAATTAATTGAAATTTAATATAAGAGAATTATTTTCCTATTTCGTCATTCAAGATCTCATCAATCTGTTCAATATCAAAACCACGATACTGAGCATAATAATTCAGCACTTTCTCTGTATAACCATTAGGAACCTCGCTTTGTTGGGATATTAGCTCCTGAACTTTAAAGGGACCATGATTATAAGCAGTTAAGGTCAATTTCATATCTCCAAAATCATCATAAAGCAAAGCCAAATAATGCATACCAATTTTGATATTCTTTTGGGGATCAAAAAGTGTTTTCTCTGCCCCATCCCATTTGATACCAATATTTTCAGCCAATTCCCTGGCAATAAAACGACGTACCTGGCATAGCCCAAATGCATAAGAATCAGAAACCGAATCTACTATAAAATTACTTTCCACCTTAATTAAAGCACAAATTAACAAAGGATTAAAATTGTATTTTAAAGAAACTTCATAAATGTTTTTAGCAATTGCATAAATAGTCTCACTTTCCAGTTGATCATTGTTAGTTGAAATAATGTTTACGATACGACTAATATAAAATTCTCTTTTATTTTCCTCGGATATCATTCCAGTCAGTTCCTGCAGCTGCATATAAATTTCAGTAAATTGATCCCTGGAAATTCTCTCACGAGTATAATCCTCAAATTGTGTATTAACCAAATCTAATTTTTTATTTTGTTCGGTCACTTGCTCCTTCAGTAATTGGTTTTCTAATCTAACATCCTGATAAGATGATGACAACTGCCTCATAGATTGATCTAATTTATAAATCTCAATTTGACCATTGATTAATAATAACAACAAAGCAATCAAGCATACAATTACAATGTTATTGAAGTAGCGATCTAACACATTGGTCTTTTTTACTTTTTTCTTACTTTTTTTTGACTTTTCCAATTTTTTATCTTGATCCATTTTACCACCTAAATCTTTTCCTTTAAATGTTATTTAACAGGTATCCTTCTAACGTATTTTACTGCCAGCATCAATATTTTTATCAGTGGTTAGTAAAACAACTCGTTCCTCGTCTGAAGCTGCCAATAACATTCCCTGGGATTGAATACCTCTAATTTTAGCAGGTTCTAAATTAAACACAACCACAATATTTTTGTCAATAAGCTCTTCAGGTGAATAATGTTGCTTTATACCGGCAACAAGCGTTCTTTTTTCACTATTAAAATCGACTGTTATTTTTAATAATTTATCAGCACCCGGAACATCCTCAGCCGACAGAACCTTTCCTATTCTTAAGTCTAATTTTTTAAATTCTTCAATAGAGATAGTTTCAATTTTTTGCTCTTTACATTCAGCTTCAACTTTTTCTTTTTTAGCTGTTTTTTCTATTCTGACACTTTCTTGCCCGTCTTTATTTTTGTCATCAATTCTCGGGAATAGATTTTCACCAGGGTTTACCATGGTACCGGGCTTAAGGGTACCCCATTTAGTATCCTCTGGAATAAGCATATTTTCTATAGCTGCTTCAATACCTAATTGTTTCCATATTTTTAATGCCGTGGCAGGCATAAAAGGATACAACAGGACAGATATAATCTGCAAAGACTGCGCTAAGTGAAAAATGACTTTATTAAGTCTTTCCTTTTTGCTTTCGTCCCGACCCAATATCCATGGTTCTGTTTGGTCTATATATTTATTAGTCCTGCGAACTAATGTCCAGATATTTTCCAGGGCTACATTAAAAGACATTTGATCCATCTCCTGAACAAACTGTTTAACCATGTCTTTGGCTAATTCACGTAATGCTACATCATATTTTTCGTCTTTTCCTAATGGTTCCGGTATTTTTCGGTCACAGAATATTTTTGCCATAGCGACTGTTCTGCTAAGTAAATTGCCCAAATCATTCGCTAAATCATAGTTAATCCGCTGTATTAGTAATTTTTTAGAAAAATTACCATCCTGACCAAAACATAGTTCTCTAAGTAGGAAATATCTAAAAGCATCTGCATCAAATTCCTCAGTAACCTGATAAGGGTCAACAACATTACCTTTGGATTTTGACATTTTTTCGCCTTCCATTGTCCACCAGCCATGGGAAAACACCATCTTTGGCGGTGCTATATCAGCAGCCATTAACATTGTAAACCAGATAATTGTATGAAATCTTAGTATATCTTTCCCAATTAAATGCACCGCTTCAGGCCAATAAAAATTAAACTTTTCCTCATCTATGCCATAACCTGCAACAGTTAAATAATTAATTAAGGCATCAAACCAGACATAAATTACATGCTCAGAATCAAACGGAACATCAATCCCCCAATCAAGACTAGCTCTGGTTCTAGTAACGCTTTGGTCCTTTAATCCTCTTTCAATAAAACGAATAATCTCGTTTTTTCTGGATTCCGGTTTGATACAATCCGGGTGATCTTTTATATGCTGTAATAGTCTGTCCTGATATTTGCTCATCTTGAAAAAATAACTTTCTTCTTTGAACTTTTCAACTGGCCTTCCGCAATCCGGGCATTTATTTTCTTCTACTTGACTTTCCGGCCAGAATGCCTCACAGGCAACGCAATACCAGCCTTCATATTCACCTTTATAAATATCACCTTTTTCGTATAACCGATTAAATAAGTTTTGGACAACCTCTTCATGTCGTTTCTCAGTAGTACGAATAAAATCATCTGGCTTGATATTTAAAATTGGCCAAAGATTTTTAAACTTCAATACAACCTGATTTGCTAATTCCAGAGGCTTGATTCCCATCTTTTCTGCTGATTTTGCTATTTTTTGACCATGTTCATCTGTTCCTGTAGCAAAAAGAACATCAAATCCTCTTGAACGTTTATATCTTGCCATGGTATCAGCAGCAATAGTAGTATAAGCATGTCCTATATGTGGTACATCATTAACATAATATATGGGAGTAGTAATATAATAAGCTTTTCTTTTTTCCATTTTTCTTCTTGTAATCCTTTCTCTTTATTCTGAATAAATAATTATTGCACTCACAAAGCGGGTTCCAAGCAGTGGCAGACTCTGCTGAAACCCATCTTTTTTTTACAACTTATCGGAATCTCGTTCTTCTAAAATATTTTGATAAACCCAATTTTTGGGAACATTATACTCTTTTGTTATCAATAAAACTATATCTTTATTATAATAACCCTTTTTCAGGTAATTTTTCATCTTTTTTTTAATTTCGTCTTTAATTTTTGAATCATCAACTGTAGATTCTAGCACATTTTTCTTTCCTTTAAATCCCTGCAGGACCAGTGTTAGTTCACCTTTAATCTTCTGTGGGCTTACCTCACTAATAATTTCGGAAAGATATCCACGTTTGATTTCTTCAAATTTTTTAGTCAATTCCCGGGTAATAACAATTTTTCTTTCTCCTATAGTTTTTTTAATAATAGCTAAGGTATCTTTTATTCTATACGGTGATTCATAGAAAATGATTGTTCTTTTCTCTTCCTTTAAGCTGGAAAAAAATTGTTCTTTTTCTGTCTTTTTTTTGGGAATAAATCCTTCAAAAATAAAACTGCTCATATCAAACCCTGATATTACCAATGCTGTTATTAGTGCAGAAACTCCGGGGATTGGAATAACCTGGATATGATTTTGAATCATCAAATTAATGATTTCAAATCCCGGGTCACAAATACCGGGCATCCCTGCATCAGATACCAATGCTACATCCTGGCCCTTTTTCAGATATTGTAAAATATAATCACTCTTTTTTTCTTTATTAAATTCATGGTAACTGGTTAATGGCTTATCGATATGATAATGGTTTAGTAGTTTCCGAGTATGCCTGGTATCCTCGGCTGCAATCAAATCCACCTTACGCAGAGTTTTTAAGCTACGCAATGTAATGTCTTCCAGGTTTCCAATAGGAGTTCCGCATATATATAATTTGCCTGGCTGCTGATTTCCCATTTTAAAAAATCCTTCATATAGTTTTTGGTTGTCAGTTTTTATTTTTTAGTTAAGAAATGCTAAAATCTTTTCCATATTCTTTTTAGTTTGCATCTTGCACCTTGAAAACTTTTAACTGAAAACTAAAAACTGTATTTCTTGCTGGTTACTCATCACTTATTACTTATTACTTTTTTTCCTCCCCCTCACCCTAACCCTCTCCCTCCGAGGGGAGAGGGAAATTATTGAACATTCCCCAAGGTGAGAGGTAAGTATGAGGAGAAAATAATCTCCTAAATATTTTCGATTATATTGAACTGAGACCCAAAAAATTATATTTATTTTTATATTGTATTTTATTTGTATTTAAACGCAATACGCACGACGCAATACGTTTTAATTGATAACCTGTATTAGTGTATTTAACTGTAAACCGAAAACTGACAACTGAAAACTGATTTTATTACTCATTACTTATCACTTACTACTGTATTTTGGACTCGATACTCGATACTAATCTTAGCATTATACGCTATACGATTTTAACTTGATACTGATTTTGGACGTAATACTATATACTAATCTTATCTTAAACGTTATACGGTATACGATATACGCTATACGATTTTATTTATATTATTGATTTAAAAACAGCGGAGCAAGGACTTTCAGTTCTGTTCCTCCGTCTTTCCTTGCTTCAATGAGGAATCTTTTGGCATTATTATTTTTTTTAGTATAGACAAACTTTAAGGTTTTCGGCTCCAGTAAATATTTTTTAAGTATCATAATTACAGGAATCAGGCTGTCAGCCCGATGAACAAGATATAGCCGTCCTCTCTTTTTTAATAAATAACTACATATTGACATCATAGTTTCCAGATTCATATTGATTTCGTGTCTTGCCAATAGCTGTTCATCTGTTGCACTGAGCTTCCCTTTACCTGCTGGTATATAAGGAGGATTAGTAGTAATCACATCAAAAGATTCATTGCGAAATTGATTCTTTAAATTTCTCATATCATCATGAATAACATGTACTTGATTTTCCAGATGGTTTAAAACTATATTTCTTTGCGCTATTTCGGCCAGTTTTTGCTGAATTTCCACTGCATAGATTTTATTATTTTTATTTGAGTTATAAATCATCAGAGGGATAATTCCCGATCCTGTTCCAAGATCAATTATTTTTTCTCTATTCTTAGTATTCACAAATTGCGCTAAAAGAATTGAATCCAGCGAAAAACGATAACTTTTCTTATCCTGAATTATTTTTAACTGATTTTTCTCCAGTGACTCGATTGTTTCCCCTGGCCGAAGATTTATTTTCTGCATGGTTATTATTCCTATTTACCTCTCTGTTGTTATTCAGCCAATCCTCAATGGATAATTTGACTCTATTTCTAACATGCTCATTGTCCTCTTTTTCTACAGTCTCTATTACTATATAACGGCTTAGTATATTAACTTCAATAACCTTGCCTTCTTTCCCGTCCTTTGTTCTAATATACTTACCTACCTTAGGATATTTCTTTAACTCCTCTTTATAAAACTGGGATTCAAAATTTAGACAACATTTCAATCTACCACATGCACCAGAAACTTTAGAAAGATTAAGGGCAACACTCTGCATCTTAGCAACATTTATAGGAACTGGTTTAAATTCTGACAGAAAAGTAGAACAACACAGTGGCCTACCACAAATTCCTAGTCCCCCTACCATTTTGGCTTTATCCCTGACACCTACCTGCTTTAACTCAATTTTTGTTTTAAAATCATGAGCCAACTCTTTAACTAATTCGCGAAAATCAACACGATTATCAGCACAAAAATAAAAAACTAGTCGACTTTTATCGAATAGGTATTTGCATCTGATTAAATGCATATCTAATTGATATTTTTTAATTTTCCCATAGCAAATATTGAATGCTTCTCGTTCATCTAACTGTATACTCCTCCACTTTTCAAAATCGTTCTCTGTTGCTTTACGAATAATTTTCTTAAGAGGAGTTTGAAGTTCTTCGGATTTAATGTATTGGACAGGTACTACTACTTTTCCAATGTCTAATCCAAGTGAAGTTTTTACAACACATAAATCTCCTACATCCAAAATATATTTTGTGTTTTTAAAATAATATACAAGATCGGAACTACGAAACTGAATACCGACAATTTTTGGCATAGTTAATCACCTAACCGGATAAAAAGATTTTCCAAAAGAGTGTTCTGGTTAATATGTCTTTCCAGTTCTTCAGGAATGTTTGCTAGATATTCTAAAATTGTTACTAGTTTATTTTCAGTGTAATATTGTGCATATTTCTGAGCTGCATTAATTTGATCTTGAAAAATTAATTGCTTTTCATTCATGTTTATTTTTAGGAAAAGGATATCTCTAAACCACAATATCATCATTTCTACAAATAATTGAAAATTATCAGCAATATCGGGAAACACCTTCTCAGGGTTAAATATATAATCAACCAATTCCCCGGGCTTTATTTTAGCCATTGAAGCAATATATTGGTTTATTAATGCTATTTTTTGTTGATTGTCAGCCAAAGCCAAAGCTTTCCCGGGGCTCCCATAGGATAATTTAAGGATATTTTCCAGTTGACTTTTTCCTAATGATATATTCCGTAGCAAAATATCCCGTTGATGTTCAACTGATAATGGCTTAAATGACAACCTGCTGCAACGGGAAAGAATAGTAGGCAAAATGGCATCAGGAAAAGCAGTAATTAATATCAATACCGCAAATTCAGGAGGTTCTTCCAGTATTTTTAATAATGAGTTCGAGGCTTCGGTAGTCATCCTGTCAACATCATCAATAATATATACTTTCTTTTTGTTTTCTAACGGTTGAAAGTAAATGTTATTTTTTAATTTTCTTATTTTGTCTATCTTTATAACCGAATCAACGGGAGATATAATATCAAAATCAGCGCTGGTTCCCTTTTCAATTTTCAGACACGCTGAACATTGATTGCAAGGACCTTGTTCTTTTGATAGATTAGTACAATTAATTGCCTTGCTAAAGGCAATAGCAGCTAATTTTTTACCAATTCCTTCTTTGCCGGTAAAAAGATAGGAATGACCAATCTTCCCAAATTTTATTCTGCTTTTTAGTATTTTGATGGGTTTTTCATGCCCAATTATTTCTTTAAAATCAATCATATTTAAAATAAATATCTCTTACTGCTTTCCGAAATACAGTTTAACTCTCTAAAAATATCTCTTTACGATATTTCTGGGATAGTCTCTGGTTTAATATCTGGATAATATTATTCAACACTAAATCAATATCACGGTTGGTATCTATTACTTGAATTCTATCAGGATTTTGACTGGCAATCTGGTAATAACCCTCTCTTACCCTGTCTAAAAATAATTTACCCTTTATTTGTTTTTGTTGAATAAACTCATCCTCAAATCGCATTTCTTTTCCTTTGCTATAGACAGTTGATCGGTATAAGCCGATTTCAGTATCTACATCTAAAAAAAAGGTAATATCAGGTATAATATTCCCCACGGCAAAATAATTCAGATATTTAATTATTTCCATATCAATTCCACGACCATAGCCCTGATAGGCTGTAGTTGAATCGAAATAACGGTCACTTATGACAATCGAGCCACTCTCCAAAGCTGGTAGAATATTAACTCTTACATTCTCAGACCTGGAAGCAGCAAATAATAACAATTCAGCCTTATATCCCAGTCCTTCACTTTCCCTTTCCAGTAATATTTCCCGTATCTTATCAGCAGCTAAGGTACCTCCCGGCTCCTTAGTAAGCAAAGAATTAAACCCATTTCGCAGCATGATATGATAAAGTTTTTTAGAAAGAGTGGTTTTCCCGGAACCTTCGAATCCTTCTAATGAAATAAAAAATCCTTTTTTATTGTGTTGCTTCTTGTTTATCATTCTCTTCTTCTTCAATCATCGCTTTTAATAAATCCCTCATGGTAACGATTCCTACCAGGTAACCGTCACGAACTACCGGCAAATGGTGTATTTTGTTACGAATTAATAAATCTGCTGCCATTACTTCATTATCATCTTCATTAATAGTAATAATATTCCTTTTCATAAATCCTTCTACTTTATAGTCTGCATATTCTTTCAGTTTTTTAGAAAGTTGTATAAACTCAGTTATAAATGAATTACTATTTATTATGCCCAAATAATTTGGCAACAGCTCTTTTATAATATCGTGCTGTGAAATAAAACCGATTACTTTTTGTTCTTCATCTACTATCGGTATTCCATTGATGCGTTGTATAGCCATAATATCTATTACTTCTCCTAAATGGCAATCCGGCAATACGCTGGTTGTATTCTTTAACATAATATCCTTAATTTTCACTTGATTCACCTGCCAATTTTAATTTAATTTGGTCACCTTAATAAACGGTAGACATCTTATAACATCATCTTTGGTGTGAAACTCTTCCTCATCAGTTGAAGCACTGGCTAATCCACAAGCCATAGCAAATTTAATTATATCTGACATATCTTCCTTTTTTTCTTCCATAAGTTTAATGGCAAATCCGGCAATAATAGCCTCGGCTGTTCCAATAATATTGACTACCTGTCGATCAATTGTTTCTGCTAACCATATCTTATCTGGGGTAGCTATAATATCCTTTGTATCCTGGTAAGATATTACAGCAATTTGAATTCCACGATTTACAATTTCATGGGCAATCTTAATTGCTGTTTCTTGACTATCTACCTTCTTATTAAAAACGCGATTACCTGAAGCTCTTAAATCTGGTTTTGCCAACAATGGTTTTGCCTCTAAAGCTTTTTCAAAATGGATACCGGAGGCATCTAATATAGTTTTAGTGTTTTTTTGATGTGCTAATTCAATTAACTGATAGTAAATATCATCCGGAACATCCTTGGGAACACTGCCTGATAATGCTACAATTCTGCTTTGAGCCATAACCCGAGAAAATATTGACATAAACCTATCTAGATCCCGCTGGGATATACTGGGACCGGGATCGCTTAATAGGGTGTGGATTTTTTGTTGCTGTTCAATAATTACCACATTTGTTCTAGTTTCTTCTTCTATATGCCAAAAATTTGTGGTAATTCCATACTCTCTTAGTTGTTCAGCAATAAAATGACCGGCATGGCCACCTAAAAAACCCAATGCCATAGTATCAAGACCAACAGCACTTATTGCTTTTGAAATATTAATACCCTTCCCCCCGGGAATTCGAGATACTTTTTTAACTGAATTATATTGATTCGACACCAATTTATTTAATTCCATTGTAATATCAAGTGCAGGATTAAGAGTTACTGTGGTTATCATTAATTCTATTCCCTCTTAAAATAATTTAATTTTTACTATTTAGATTCTATAAAATATTATTTTTAAAAATCTTCATAAATTATAGCTTAATTAGAGAAAATTATCAAAAATGTTGCTTCTTTATCGGCTTAAATAACCTAATTAAGATAATTCCTCCCACAAATCCCCCAATATGCGCAAACCAGGCAACTCCAGCATTGGCTCCTTGTAACGATAAGTTTGATAATCCATAGAATAATTGGAAGATAATCCAAAGACCTAAGACAAACAAAGCGGGCATTTTAATTAGCCTGATAAAAAAACCAAAGAAAATAAGAGTGGTAATCCTTGACTTCGGAAAAAGGATAAAATAAGCACCTAAAACTCCTGCTACTGCGCCGCTTGCTCCAATCATAGGTACTTTTGAATAAGGGCTGATTAAGATTTGTGTTATAGCAGCAAGAACACCTGAAAGTAAATAAAATGCAATGAAACCAAAACTTCCCAGGTAATCTTCAATATTGTTGCCAAAAATCCACAGGTAGAGCATATTTCCAAAAAGATGGACAAAACTACCATGCATAAACATAGATGTTCCAACAGTCAGATGAATCGGAGAAGGACCATATGGAACAATATCTATACTTTGACTTACTTCGTAAGGAACAAGACCAAAGGAATAGATAAATTGCATGCTATCTGCCACTACAAATATCTGATAATAATATACAAGGCAATTGATTATAATGAGACTGATAGTAATGATAGGAATTTTTCTGGTTGGCATTTCATCCCAAAGTGGAAACATTTATTATCTATAATCAGGAATTATTTCCCTGAAACCCCTCTTTTTTTAAAAATTATTTATTTAAGAAATCCATCTTAAAAATACTAAAAAAGTAATCAGCTTTTCATTATATCATAATCATAGCCAATGCCCATAGCTATAAAGCAATTATATAAATATTTTATAATGAAAAGGTTATAGAAAAAATAGATAATCTATATTTTGTGACTGAAATACTCCAAACATCAATCTGGATCAAATATATATTCAGCAGGAGGATGATTCAGGTAATGATATTGATAAAGGATATATTCTATTATTCTGTTTGCAGCCTTACCGTCACCATAAGGGGATTTGTTTATTACCATCTTTTGGTATTCAGCGGGGTTAAACAGTAATTTCTCAACCTCATTGCTAATTTTCTTTGTTTCGGTTCCTACTAGTTTTGCTGCTCCAATTTTTAGCACTTCCGGTCTTTCAGTTTCTGACCTTAATATTAGTACTGGTTTACCTAATGCCGGTGCTTCTTCCTGAATTCCCCCTGAATCAGATAAAATCAAGGTAGAAAGTGAAATCATATTAGCCATTTGCTGATAATCTAAAGGTTCTGATAGAATAATATTTTTTTTCTCTTGCAAGTGATTAAAAATTACTTTTCTTATTAATGGATTTTTATGTACCGGAAATACTATTACCAGATTTTTTTGTTTCTGATTTAAATTTAATAATACCTTGCAAAGGTTTTCAAGGGGTTTCCCCCAATTTTCACGTCGGTGCATTGTCACCAGTAATACCTTTTTCTTTTTATCAAGGAGCCTGTTAATTCTCTCATCAGAAAATCTAAATTGATTATTTTGCATCAACAACAATGCATCAATAACCGTATTGCCGGAGGTGAAAATATTTTTTTTTGCAATCCCTTCTTTGCATAAGACATTGGTTGCGGTTGTAGTAGGAGTAAAATGATAATCAGCTAACACTGTTGTTAATCTTCTGTTCATTTCCTCAGGATAAGGATAATATTTTTTTGATGTTCTTAATCCCGCCTCAATATGCCCAACCTTGATCTTTTGATAAAAAGCTGCCAGGGCACCTGAAAAAGTTGTGGTAGTATCACCCTGTACCAAAACTAAATCAGGCTTAATTTTTTTAAGGACCTCTTCTAATTTTAGAATTGACTGAGAATTAATTTGAGACAATGATTGTCCGTGTTTCATGAGATCCAGGTCAAAATCGGGATAGATTTTAAAAAGATTAGTCATTTGATCCATCATCTCCCTATGCTGAGCAGTCAAAATTACTATGGGTTCAATCCATTTTGGATATTTTTTTGATTCTCTTATTACGGGATACATTTTGATGGTTTCCGGTCTGGTCCCAAAGATAAAGACTAGTTTTATTTTTTTATTGCTATTTATATTCATAGTGAATCTCTTCGATTTTTGCTTCCCTCAATAGCCTTCTGGCTAATTCATCAGGATAACTTTTTTGATAAAAAATCTTTATAATTCCGGCATTAATTATCATTTTAGCACAAGTTATACAAGGCTGATCTGTGCAGTAAAGGTTACTGTTTTGAATACTTATACCATACATTGCCGCTTGAATAATGGCATTTTGCTCAGCATGCAAACCTCTGCATAATTCTTGATGTGTCCCGGACGGTAGTTCTAATTTTTCTCGCAAACAACCATCTGCTTCACAATGAACTAACCCTCGAGGTGCCCCGTTATATCCGGTGGTCAAAATTCTTCTGTCTTTAACTATAACTGCTCCGACTTTTCTCCTTAAACAAGTTGACCTGCTTGCCACCAATTCGGCAATTTCCATAAAATATTTGTCCCAGGAAGGTCTGGACATTTATAACCCCCTAATTAGTATCGAGTCTAATACAGTGATAAGTAAGAAATACAGTTTTTAGTTTTTAGTTAAATACAATAATGCAAATAACAATTTACAATAATACGTATTGCGTCAAAAACAGTATCGAGTCAAAATCAGTATAGTCACCTTCACCCCCACCTTTATCCTCCCCCCTCAAGGGGGAGGAAATAAAACTAGAATCAGTCCCCTCAAGGGGGGAAAATAAAGTAACAAGTAACAAACTAGTAACAAGTGATAAGTAATGAGTAATGAGTAAGTCTGTTAATTTATTCTTTTCATAAATAAGACTTCAATTTCATTCTTAGAAAAATTAACCTGGTATCCAATCCGATAATTCGCCTTTTTTATACTTCCCTCTCCCCTCGGTGGGAGAGGGTTAGGGTGAGGGGGAGGAAATGAGAAAACAATCTAAGAACTGAAATCTGAAAACCCTCATTCACTTATTCCATAGTATTTTACTACATGCTCGATACACGATACTCGATACTGTTTTTATTTTGTGCCATATAGACGATCTCCGGCGTCTCCCAAGCCAGGAACAATATAGGCATGACTGTTTAATCCTTCGTCTACTGTGGCGGTATAAATAACGACATCCGGAAAATTTTCATGTATTGCTTTAATACCCTCAGGTGCAGCAACGAGACACATAAATTTGATATTTGATTTAGTATATCTTTTAATATATTCAATTGTTGCAACTGCAGTCCCACCTGTTGCCAGCATTGGATCTACTACAATAATTTCGCGTTTGTCAATATCTTTGGGCAACTTGGCATAATAACTAACCGGTTTTAATGTTTCCGGATCACGGTACATTCCCACATGTCCAACCTTGGCAGAAGGTATTAATTTTAATATTCCGTCAACCATCCCCAGCCCTGCCCGTAATATTGCAACTATTGCCATTTTTTTTCCGGATATCATTTTTCCTTTTGTTTTACTAATAGGTGTTTCGATATTCACTTCTTTCAGTTCTATATCTCGGGTTACTTCATAAGCCATCAGGTTAGAAAGCTCATCTACAAGTTCACGGAAATCTTTTACACCTGTCTTTTTATCTCTAAGCATAGTCAATTTATGCTGAATTAAAGGATGGTCCAGTATAATAAAGTCTTTCAAAATAAATCCCCCTTGATTATATATTTATCTATTTACCTTTTTATAATTATTGTTCAACAATTATCATAAATTTTATCAATCTTCTGTAATCGAACAATGTGCCGACTTTCCTGACTGAATTCTGTATTAAGCCATGTATTAACAATATCTTTAGCCAATCCTATCCCAATTACTCTTCCACCCATGGTCAATACATTTGAGTCATTATGTTCCCTTGTCATTCTAGCCGAAAAGCTATCATGACATAAAGCTGCCCTAATCCCTTTTACTTTATTTGCCGCAATAGACATTCCAATACCTGTACCACATATCAAAATTCCGCACTCGAACTCTTTTTCGATTATTGCCCGGCTAACTTTGTAGGCATAATCCGGATAGTGTACCGATTTTTTATCATAACATCCAAAATCACGATAAGAATAGCCCATTTCTTTTAAGTAGCCTATAATCTCGTTCTTTAAATCATATCCTCCATGGTCACTGGCAATAGCAATATTATTCATATTTTTATTCCTCTCTTAAACGATTTATTAATTTATTTATATCTTGTTCCAATTGGGAACAAATTTTTTCATAGAAAAACATATCTTTTCCATAAGGGTCTTCTATATCTGGATTCTTAATACATTTATTTCTAAGACAAAAAGTCTTGAATAAAAATATTTTATTCATTGACAGAGGAAATTGTTTCTTAAGAAAAATCCGTTGCTGTTGTGTCATGGTTAAAATGAGAGAAGATTTTTTTATAATCTTATTATCAATTGACTTGGCTTTATGAGCACTAATATCTAATCCTTGTTTTGACATACATATGATAGTTTCCTCAGTAGGAGGGAGACCTTCGATTGCTCTAATTCCCGCTGAATCAGCCTGATAATTTAAATCAGGAGCGAATTTATCTTTTAACTTTTGAAACAAGGCTTGAGCCATAACACTACGGCAGGTATTTCCGGTACATACAAATAGTATTATGCCTTTTTCCACCTTATCCCCCTTATTGCTTCTTATCAGAAGCACTGGTAAATGCTATAATTGCACGGTCATTATGGTAATAATCACTAAATATAGATATTTTTCCTTTAAAGCAACCGCTTTGCTTAATTATTTTGCAAACAGAGTCCTTCTGTTTATGTCCTATTTCCAGGGCTAGAAAACTTTTCCCTTTTTTTAGGTATTTCGAAGATTGACAGATAATTTCCTGGTAATAATCCAGTCCTTCATCCCCTCCATATAAAGCCTCCCTAGGTTCATGGAGATATATTTCGTCTGACAACCCATACATTTCATCTCTGCTTATATAAGGTGGATTTGAAATAATTCCGTCAAATAAGATTGATGAATTTAGCAGGTCTGACGCAAAAAAAATGTCTCCATGGAGAAAAGTTATTCTATCTTCACATCTGAATTTTTTAGCATTCTCTTCAGCTAATTCAACCGCTTTCATAGAGATATCAATCGCATAAAAATGAATATTTTTATTACTTTTTTGAAAATATTGACAGACAGATATCGGTATAATACCAGAACCCACTCCAATATCCAGGAAAAATAATTCTACTCCATTAGGCATAGATTCAATTAACTTAATAAGTTCCTCCACCAGGATTTCTGTTTCGGGTCGTGGTATGAATACGCCTTTTGCTACCTTAAATTCCATTCCCATAAAATTCTGAAACCCGGTAATATATTGAACAGGGATGCCTTTGGCTCTCTTGTCTATCCACTCATCATACCGTTGATTTTCTCTAAAAGAAACATCTAATGAACGATTTAAAAATATATCAAATTTCTCCCTTTTCAAAAGATAGCTGAGTAGTATTAAAGATTCTTCAGCAGCATTTTTGTTATCACTTTTCTTTAATATTAGTTCACCATCCGCTAAAAGTTCTCCAATATTCTTCTTCTTTTTATCCATAATTTCATTGATAGTAAAAATCGCACCCGCAAAGCGGGTGGTTTTAAGAACCCCTAAAAGAGATTTAACTTTTTTACTAATTTTTCTTTCGATTTTTTTATTTAACCTTATAGCTATAATATTACTTAAACAATAGTACTTCCTATTTTGGACTTCAGGTGAAAAATGGTCAACTAGCTATTCTTAATCCCTTTTATAGTAAAACCATTTTATTTAACCATTACCACCTTCTAAGAAGGTGGTAATGGTTAAATAAATATACCAGCCACCAAAATAATTAGAAGCACTCCCAAAAATTCATCTTAGAAGTGCTTCTTAAGTTTTTTAGATATAATAGTTTTTATTTTTTAGTAAAAATGATTTAACCAACACATAGGTAACACTTTTGATTCAGGACATAGGTTACACTGTTTCCACCTGCTGTTACTTAGCTACAGTAGAAAAAGATGAGATTCCCACGACCTGCTTTCAGCAGTTCTCAATGACAAAACAGTTATGCGTTGTACATATTGGTATTTAGTCTGAAACCAATATCGAGTATATGATAACTTGTTCGCCACACTGTAATGTCTTTTTTTCACACTTTCCTGAATTATTTATTTCCTCCCCCTCACTCTAACCCTCTCCCTCCGAGGGGAGAGGGAAACTACTAACTATTCTGATTTTCTCTCATATCTTGAATTTCTTAACGTTACACTGATTTAACCTAATATTCTTCTACTATCTCCTCCCCCTTGAGGGATGGATTAATTCCTATTTATCTCCTCCCCCCTTGAGGGGGGAGGATAAAGGTGGGGGTGAAGGAAGAAGGAAATTCTCAAAACTTTAATTTTTCTTGAATTTAGTATTCAGGAGGGAAGATTGAT